>NZ_JAAKGQ010000053.1:0-24803 GCF_011043515.1 Sphingobacterium sp. SGL-16
GCCGATTTATAAATAGTGCGATATTGCTTTTTTCGAGCTTCATATCTTTGTTCTGCAGAAAGAGCTTTACTAATTCCAACAGTATCAATATTTAGGGTATCCTTTTTAAGTGTATCCAAAAAAGAGCTCGAAATATATGATTTCTTCTCAAATGAGCTCAAAAGAAAAATAGAGGATATAAAGAAAATAAAAATACAAAGGCGCATAAAAAAAGGTTATACCTTAAAGATACAACCCTTTGATTCTGGATATTAATATTTTAACCAAAATTAACTTCCCAATTCTTTCGTTATCTCTGCCCCTATACGGTTCACCTCCTCGTCCATTCCAAACATCGGCAAACCTGTTTCAGGATGAAGTTTTAACCAGCTTGTTTCGGTATCTTTAATAATCTGCACATACTCTTTTCCTTCTTTAAAGATAGTATAGGTATCTTTTTCGTCCGGAAAAACCGAATAGACTACATTATTAATTTCTATATCAAAAGGTTCTTGCATTTCCATAGCTCATCAATTTTTAATACACAAAGGTAACACTCCTAACAAAAAAAGGGTTAAAGGTTTGGAATAAAAACAAAGTATTCCTTATATTTAAAGCACCAGTTATGAACATTCTCGAGAAAATTGCATTGACCAAAATCAAAGGTATTGGCCCAAAATTGAGCCGTACGTTATTGGCATACAATGGTTCCGTAGAAGAAATTTTCCGTAGTTCGAAGAAACAGCTGTTAGCCATTCCCACTATTGGAGAAATACTAGCTGAAAATATAGCCTCCAAATCTTATCTCAAAGAAGCCGAAGAAGAGTACAATTTTATTCAAAAACATGGGATTGAAATCGCGTGGATAGAAGATAAAAACTATCCCAAGAGACTCAAAAATTGTGAAGATGCATCTATCCTATTATACTACAAAGGAACGGCATCGCTAAACCCCTCAAGAGTAATAAGCATAGTAGGTGCACGGAATGCTACAAATTATTGCAAACGTATTTGTGAAGATTTTATTCAACAGCTCAATGATTTTGATGTTCAAATCATAAGTGGTCTTGCCTATGGCATAGATAGTTTAGCACATCGAGAATCGTTGAAAAACAATATTCCTACAATCGGCATATTAGGACATGGATTGGACAGAATCTATCCAGCTACACATCGGGAATTAGCATCTCGAATGCTGGAGAATGGAGGTTTGCTGACGGAATTTCCTTCTGGCACAAATCCAGATCGGCAAAATTTCCCAATGCGTAATCGTATTATAGCTGGACTATCAGACGTTACTATCGTGGTAGAAGCAGCCATTAAAGGCGGAGCTTTAATCACGGCAGAAATTGCCAATACGTACAATCGCTATGTTTGTGCTTTTCCGGGCGGAATTGATCAAGAGTATTCTGCAGGTTGCAATTACTTGATTAAAACCAATCGCGTACCTCTCATTCGCAATGCGGAAGACTTGTCTTATCTGATGAATTGGGGCAAAGAAAATAAGAAAGCTAATGCAAAACAATTAAATCTTATCCCGCCTGACATGAGCAAGGATGAGAAAAAAGTTTATGAATACATCAAAGAATATGAAAAATGGAGTTTTGACGACATAGCCTTATTTGGTGACTGGCCACAAAGTAAATTGGCTATTATTTTTCTCGAAATGGAGATGAAATCCCTTATTGTCTCCTTAGCAGGAAAAACATATAAATTAATCTAACCTTGTATAAACATTTATGACAACAGAAACGCAATCCAGCAAAGGTATTTGGAAAGTAATTGGAGCCTCTTCCCTTGGGACGCTCATTGAATGGTACGACTTTTTTATCTTCGGAAGTTTATCGATCGTGATATCGACAAAATTCTTCCCAGCTGATAATCCTACAGCAGCCTTCTTGTCCACTTTAGCCACATTTGCGGCAGGCTTCGTGGTAAGACCATTTGGCGCATTATTTTTTGGACGATTAGGAGACCTTATCGGACGGAAATACACATTTATGGTTACCTTGATGTTAATGGGCGGTGCAACATTCTTAATAGGTTGTATTCCAAGCTACGAAACCATAGGATTTTGGGCACCTTTTTTAGTTTTAATTCTACGCTTACTGCAAGGGCTAGCTTTAGGTGGAGAATATGGAGGAGCAGCTACGTATGTTGCTGAACACAGTCCTAAAGGACAACGCGGCTATTGGACCTCATGGATACAAACTACTGCTACTTTCGGTCTTTTTATATCCTTAATCGTGATTTTAGTGACTCGCACCTTGATGGATGAAGAGCAATTTGATAGTTGGGGATGGCGTGTACCTTTCTTATTGTCACTTTTCATGGTATATGTATCCTATCTGATTCGTAAAAACATGGATGAGTCACCAGAATTTAAGCAAGCGAAATCTGAAGGTAAAACCTCTAAAAATCCTTTAAAAGAAAGTTTTGGTAATAAATATAATCTGAAATTTGTATTACTTGCCTTGTTTGGAGCGGCAATGGGACAAGGCGTAGTATGGTATACGGGACAGTTCTATTCCATGAGCTTTATGAAAACGGTCATGCATTTACATACCGATCAAGCAGACATGATCTTAGGAATAGCCTTACTATGTGGCACACCATTTTTTATCGTTTTTGGATGGCTTTCGGATAAAGTGGGACGTAAGTGGGTCATGCTTACTGGTATGGCTTTAGCTTTACTGACTTATCGTCCTATTTACGAACAGATGTATCAAATAACCAATGTGGCTAACAAAGAAGAAATAGTAGCACAAAAAGAAGAATTCTTTGAAGAAGTAAATACAGAAAGTGGAGAGGACGAAGTCATTACGCATAAATCATATTATACCGATGGTACTATTCTGACTACCACAACCACAAAACACATTTCTAATACTGTGGAGAATTCCATATCTACAAAACAAAATATTACCATATCAGGTGGCAATTATGTGTTCTTGATATTGCTCATTTTTATCCAGATTATTTATATCACATTAGTATATGGCCCAATTGCAGCCTTCTTGGTTGAAATATTCCCAGTAAAGATTCGCTATACATCCATGTCCTTACCATATCACATCGGAAATGGCGTATTTGGAGGCTTATTACCTGCTGTTTCCACGTATTTGGCAACAAATGCACAGACACTAAATGATGCAGAATATTATTTAGCAGGATTATGGTATCCTATCATTATTTCGGCCGTATGTTTTATCATCGGTTCATTGTATATCAATAAAAGTATTTACGCTAAAAATCAATAGAATGGAATTTTTGAAAAAAATATTAGGCATAGTTTGGATCATATTAGCATTAGCTACCGCATATTTCTGTATTGTACAATTTGGCTTTCCAAAATTACAGACAGGAAACCAAGAAGATTTAGTTTTTGGGCTTATTATTGTGTTTATTTTAACACCCATTGTGTCAATAGGACTAGGTATCTTCGGTTATTTTGCGCTTAAAGGCGAATACGATGAAAGGAAAATGTAATTTTTCCTGCTGAACATCAGTGCGATAGGAAGATTACAGTGATTTACTTTTGAAAATCTCAAAATTTTCCTACTTTTGTGGTGGGTAAGTCCTTTACGACCAGCTCCCTTTGACTCCCCCAGGATGGGAACATAGCAAGGGTATTAGGTTGAGCGGTGCGATAAAGGGAGCTTGCCCATTTTTTGTGTCTATACTTTTCTATTTCCGCCTGAATTCCTTTATCACTTTTAGCCTTTAAGTTTTACTTTTACCATATCTTTTTGTTTATTTGTAGTTCGAATAAACACTATTGTATGAGTTGGTTTAAAAGAAGTACTGCAGGTATTAGAACTGCAACAGCAAACAAAAAAGAGGCTCCTGATGGGATGTGGGATAAGTGTCCTAATTGTAAAAAACCTCTTTTGAATATTGAACAAATCGAGAACAAATACGTGTGTCAGTATTGTGATTATCACATCCGTATTGGTTCTGCAGCATATTTTTCTATTTTATTTGACGACAATCAGTTTACAGAATTATTTCCTAATCTAACTGCGGGTGATCCTTTAAATTTCGTTGACAGCAAACCTTATCACGAACGTTTGGTTGAAAGCCAAAAGAAAACCGGCCTTAAAGATGCTCTACGTTCTGGTCACGGGAAATTGAATGGACAGGATATTGTTATCGCGTGTATGGACTTCAACTTTATAGGTGGTTCAATGGGATCAGTAGTAGGTGAAAAAATTGCACGTTCTATAGACTATTGTTTGGAGCATAAATTACCATTTATGTTGATCTCAAAATCAGGTGGTGCTCGTATGATGGAAGCTGCATTCTCGTTGATGCAAATGGCTAAAACTTCAGCAAAATTGGCTTTATTAAGTAAAGCGCAATTGCCTTATATCTGTTTGTTGACTGACCCTACTACAGGTGGTGTGACAGCTTCATACGCCATGTTGGGCGACATTAATATTGCAGAACCTGGTGCTTTGATTGGTTTTGCGGGACCACGTGTCATCAAAGAAACGATTAAGAAAGACCTTCCTAAAGGTTTCCAAACTTCGGAATTTGTATTAGAACACGGTTTTTTAGATTTTATAGTAGATAGAAGACAACTAAAAGACAAAGTTTCAACTTTCTTGAAGTTGGTAAAATAACAACTTACAACAAAGGTCATTCTATTCAGAATGACCTTTGTCTTTTATATATAATTCCAAAAATTCCAAATCTTACGTTTCTTCAGATATTTTTCGTTTTCTTGATTTGCGTATGCTTCCCTTTCAAAACAAATATTGCGATAAGCTTTATCAAAGTTTCGATACTGAATAAATCGTATCAAAAACTCACTCAAATACCAAATATAGAACGGGAAAACAAGCAACTCTAAAGCTTGGAAAAGATGAATACTTTCGTGGTTTAGAAGGATTCTATCCGATTTTAATCCTCTTTGTCGCAAAAATATAAATGGAAAAATAGTAATAGCATCAGCCTTCCCAAAAGAAAAAACTTTAGTCCAAAACTTACTCACGAATATTTTCCCTTTCATCTTGTTAAGTATCTTCCTTAATTTACAACAATTATTCCTAACTTTAATATTTGAATCATAGATTGTATATTTGTTATCTTTAAGAAAAACAAGTCACGGGTATGCCTTACAAAGAACGAGAAATAAATAAATTGTACTATACAATGGGAGAAGTCACTGAAATGTTTGGTGTCAATGCTTCTCAGATTCGTTTTTATGAGCGTGAATTTGATATTCTTCAACCAAAGAAGAATAAAAAAGGTAATCGTCTATTCACTCAAGAAGATATTGCTAACTTGAAAATCATCTTCAATCTCGTAAAAGACAAAGGATATACGCTACAGGGTGCTCGTGAGTATTTGAAAGCAAATAAATCAGAAGCAAAAGAGAACCAACGTGTTGTCGATTCTCTTGAGCGTTTGAAATCTTTCTTATTAGAAGTTCGAGATAGCTTAGGTTAATTCAAAAACTCCAGCACTTTATCCACCATCTTTGTGCTACCGATTATGGCAGGAACGCGTTGATGCAATTCTGTAGGTTTTAATTCTAAGATACGTTCCCTCCTGTTGAAGCCTTCCCTCCTGCTTGCTCGATAATAAAAGCAATGGGATTACATTCGTACATCAATCTTAGTTTTCCGTTTGGCTGCGCAGCTGTCTGCGGATAAATAAATACTCCTCCCAATAACAGATTACGGTGAATATCAGCTACCATTGAACCAATATAACGGGAGGTATACGGTCTATTAGTTTCTGTATCTTCTTCTTGGCAATATTTAATATACTTTTTAATTCCTTGTGGAAATTTTATATAGTTTCCTTCGTTAATAGAATAGATTTTTCCTGTCTCAGGAATTTTCATGTTTGGATGCGAAAGACAAAATTCACCTATAGATGGATCTAAAGTAAAACCATTAACGCCTTTCCCAGTAGTATACACCAACATCGTAGATGATCCGTAGATTATATAACCAGCCGCTACTTGTTCTAAACCAGTTTGAAGGTAATCATCCTCCGTAATATCTTCACCAACTGCACTTTTTCGCCTATAGATAGAAAAAATTGTTCCTACAGAAACATTGACTTCAATATTGGAACTGCCATCCAAAGGATCTATACAAACGATATATTTAGCATTTTTAGAAATACCAGCGTCAGTTAATAGCACACCTTCTTCTTGTTCTTCGGATGCCACAAAACAACATTCTCCACCACTTTTCAATGCGGAGATAAATTGCTCATCAGCGTACACATCCAATTTCTTTTGATTTTCCCCAAATACATTGGTACTATCACCATTTGTACCCAAAATGTCCGCTAATCCGGCTTTATTAACCTCTCTATTTACAATTTTGGCTGCAATGCCAATATCACGTAATAAACGGGAAAGTTCGCCTTTGGCGTAAGGAAAGTCAGCTTGTTTTTCAATAATGAACTGACCTAGCGTTTTTATAGATATCATAATTTTGAGTTTCTAAAAGTAAAAATATGAAATATTTTACCTTACATTCAACTCGATTATTTCCAAATTTTCAATTTTACCATTATTTAAATCAAAACGCATAAGCGTGCGAACTTTATGCCATCCATGCTTACCAGCTGCACCAGGATTTAAATGCAATAGCTGTAATTTTTGGTCATATTGCACTTTCAGAATGTGCGAATGGCCGCAGATAAAAAGTTTAGGTGGATTTTTGGTAATTTCCGATTTCACAAGGGAAGAGTAGCGTCCTGGATATCCTCCAATATGTGTCATCCACACATCCACACCTTCACATTCAAAACGCAAATGTTCAGGGCAACGTAGTTGAATGGTCTTATCATCAATATTCCCATACACCCCTCGAAAAGGCTTAAAAGCTTCAAGTTTCTCTACTGCCTCCAAAGAACCAAAATCTCCAGCATGCCAAACTTCATCGCAATTTTCAAAATGTTTGAAAACCGCATCATCCAAGTAGCTATGTGTATCTGATAATAAGCCTATTTTTTTCATAATCCTAGAATGCTAAAAAGAATGGTTTTAATACCGTACGATATTCAGCAGAATACACACCTTTCTCTTCATAAATAATGAAATCATCCTGAATTGTACTTTCGACAGAATTCTTTCCTAAGGTAATCAAATTTCTTATCACTTCAGAATCAGCAAAAGAGCGCATGGTAATAGTTTTACGAAGATGAAGTCCCATCGCGTGCCCATGTTCTATGACATATTCTGCTAATTCAACTGGTAATATCAACTCCAACTGCCCATGGAGTGTAAGTTTCTCCTGTGCAAATACTAAAAGTTTATTAAAAAAATCAAAATCAGTATGTCTGGCTAATTTTTTTCTGGAATCAGGATTGTGCAAAGAATTCGTATAAAAAGGCGGATTGCTGACAATAAGATCATATGGAAAATTAGACTTCACCTCTTCGAAAGATCCAAAATAGGCTTGTATCCGATTCTTAAAAGGAGAGTTTTGAAAATTATCTGTTGATCTTTTAAAAGCTTCTTCATCAATTTCGACCGCATCCACCTGAGCGTCTGTAAATCGTTGTGCCAGCATCATAGCAATGACTCCTGTACCCGTCCCGATATCCAATATCCGCGTAGGATTATTTGCAGCTACTGTTGCGCCTAACAATACCCCATCCGTATTGATTTTCATGGCGCAGCCCTGCTGATTGACTTCAAACTCTTTAAATCGAAAAATTGATCCCATTGCAGCAAAGGTAGACATTTTTGCGTTTTAAGAATTTGAATATTATACATACTTTAGTATTAAACTAACCACTATGAATATTATAAAACCTGTCATAACTTTTCTTTTTTTATTTATCAGCACTTTTTCCCTGTTTGCCCAAAACTCCTGCGAATCGGTTACGGCTATTGCAATTGAAAAACTCCTCACTCAGTTACAGCGTAATGATTACAATGGAATTGTACAGACTTTGAATACGATGGAAGCAAGCTGTGGAGAATCTGAATTCACATTGCGTACGCGATTAATCTATCAAATTATAAACAAGACCAATACCGATCAGCTACGTTCCAAATATTTTAAAAATAAATTTGACAGCAAATTAATTACACGTTGGGATGATTCGTATGAAAATAGATCTTCTTATCAGCAAAATAAGAAGAAATATGATTACGTTCCGCTTGGCCATCCAACAGATTCTTTATTAAAAATCAAAGCGACTGCTCTTTTGAATTCTCCAACATATAATAACATAAACAAGGAAGAAGAAGCATTATTGTATCTTTTTAATGATGATATCGATTCCTACTTAAATATTTTGCAGCCAGAATCAGCACCGGACAAGAAGATGAAAGAGCGAATAGAAGTGGATCAACACAAGGAAAAGAATACTTTTGGAGTACACATCGGCTCTTTCCAGCCTATTGGTGAGAATTACTATTTTGGAAAGTCGGTTACCGGAGGATTGTCTTATATGACTCCTTTTATCAATGATTTTGTGTTGGACGTTCATTACAAATTTCGCGCACATTCTAAAGCTCCGGCATTCGACTTTGTCTATAAAGAGGAAATTCGTGAGGTAGAATCAAAATCAAGTCATGTAATCGCCTTAGGTGTAGGGTATAAATTATTGGATAAAGGTCGATTTATTATCTTACCTAAAATCAATTTGGGCTATGGTTTTATTTGGACTGGATTATCCGAAACTGTTTACGGAGAAGACGATGATGGCAATGAAACCGAAACGATGCGATTCAGAAATGTGCAAACCTTGCATTCAAGCTTAGGTATTTCAATTATGCGACACATCGCAAAGAAAACCTACATCGGTATCGAAAGTAATGTACATTTAGTGCCGTATAAATGGGATAGCCGATTGAAATCAGACATCCCATCCAAATACGCATCTTTCGAGTTTTTTGTACGTTTTTAACTTTTTAAAACGCGCTGAATTTCGTCTAATTTCATCAACGCCTCCACAGGTGTTAATGAATTGACATCCAAATGATTCAGCATATCACGGATTTTTTCTAAGACAGGATCATCAATGGCAAACATTTGTAATTGATGCGCTTGTTTTTGAATTTTGCGCATGCTGTCTTTGATTTTCTCTCCACCTGTACGTTCTTGCTCTAGACGTTTTAGGATTTCCGAAGCACGTCCAATTAATTTTGGAGGCATACCCGCCAATTTAGCTACGTGAATACCAAAACTGTGTTCAGAACCACCAGGCATTAACTTACGTAAGAAAATAACTTTATTATTAACTTCTTTCACCGTCACATTATAATTTTTAATGCGTGGCATAGAGTTATTCAACTCATTTAATTCGTGATAGTGCGTGGCAAACAACGTCTTCGCTCGGGCAGAAGGATGATTGTGCAAGAATTCGGCAATAGCCCACGCAATGGAAATCCCATCGTATGTACTTGTACCACGACCAATTTCATCTAATAAAATCAACGAACGATCCGACAGGTTATTCATAATACTTGCTGTCTCGTTCATTTCTACCATAAAGGTTGATTCACCGGATGATAAATTATCAGAAGCTCCTACCCGGGTGAAAATCTTATCCACCAAACCGATGTGCGCTTCTTTTGCAGGAACAAAAGATCCAATCTGCGCCATCAACACGATCAAACCAGTCTGACGCAATAGCGCCGATTTACCTGCCATATTCGGACCGGTGATAATAATAATTTGTTGTGTTTCGGGATCTAGATAAGTGTCATTTGTGATATAATCCTCCCCTATCGGAAGATTCTTTTCAATCACAGGGTGACGACCACCTTTGATATCTAATATTTTGGAATCCGAAATTTCCGGTTTTGAGTAATAATTTTTCTCTGCTATTGTCGCAAAATTTAGCAATACATCCAATTTAGCAATCAATTGTGCATTCAATTGAATAGGCTTGATGTATTCGGCTATAGAAACCAGCAACTCGCCGTAAATTCTATTTTCTATAACCTGAATTTTCTCTTCCGCACCTAAAATTTGTTCTTCGTATTCTTTTAGTTCTTCCGTGATGTAACGCTCTGCATTCACCAAGGTTTGCTTACGAATCCAGCTTTCTGGCACTTTGTCTTTGTGCGTATTGGTCACTTCGAGATAATAACCAAACACATTATTGAAAGCTATTTTTAAAGATGGAATACCCGTTGCTTCTGCTTCACGACGTTGGATTTCAACTAAATAATCTTTTCCTCCAAAAGCGATCTTACGTAATTTGTCCAAATCTTCATCAACGCCATCCGCTATGACATTACCTTTGTTGAGCAAAACAGGTGGTTCTGCTTGAATAGTTTGCTCAATCTTTTCACGAATGATTGTGCAAGCATTTAGCTGCTCCGAAATCATTCGCAAAGCTTCTGATTCCGTTACATTCGTTAATTCTTTTAGCTTTTCGGTAGCATATAGCGAACGTCTTAATTGAATAATTTCACGCGGATTAGCTTTAAGCAAACCTATTTTAGAAATCAAACGTTCTAAATCCCCTACTTGCTTGATTTCACGAATCAATTCATCTCGCAAATCACGATGCTGATAGAAATAATCTACCACATTCAAACGTTCCTGAATGGATTTACGATCTTTCAGTGGCATCACAATCCAACGCTTCAATAGACGCGCACCCATTGGGGAAGCCGTTTCGTCCAACACATCCGAAAGAGTAGTTGCATTTTCATTAGCAGAGCCAATTAATTCCAGATTGCGAATCGTAAAACGATCCAACCACATAAAGCGATCTTCCTCGATACGTGCAATATTTGAAATATGCTGCAGATTTCGGTGTTCGGTTTCATTTAGATAATGCAAAGCAACACCAGCAGACACAATTCCGACAGTCATTCGGTCAATACCAAAACCTTTTAAAGAATTAACCTCAAAATGCTTTAGTAAAGTTTCATTGGCGTAATCACCTGAATACGGCCATTCGTCTAAAAAATATGTATAATACGACGACCCAAACTGTTCTAAAAATTCTTTGGATTGTTTGCGAGGCATAATTACTTCCGTCGGTTTGAACCCCTGAAGTAACTTATCAATATAGTTTACACTACCTTGTGCAACTAAAAATTCACCTGTCGAAATATCTAGAAAAGAAATTCCGACTGTGCTTTTTTCAAAATAGACAGAAGCAAGGTAATTGTTGGATTTTTGTTGTACGATATTGTCGTTGTACGAGACTCCTGGTGTAACCAATTCGGTTACGCCACGTTTGACAATAGTTTTCGTTTGTTTTGGATCTTCCAGTTGGTCACAGATAGCGACACGACATCCTGCACGCACCAACTTTGGCAAATAAGTTTCGAGCGAATGATGTGGAAAACCAGCTAAAGCCGTTTCGGATTCCGTCCCATTTCCTCTTTTGGTTTGAACGATACCCAAAATTCCGGCAGCCTTAATCGCATCTTCACCAAACGTCTCATAAAAATCACCTACCCGAAATAACAGTAATGCACCTGGATATTTAGCTTTGATGCTATTATATTGCTGCATTAGAGGAGTTTCTTTCTTTGCCTTTGCCAATGGAAAATAAATTTTAGTTGAAGCGTAAAAATAAGATAAAAGCCGTGATTTGACAAGGGCAAAAAAGGCTTAATTTTTGCACAAAATCAATTGATAATCGCTCAATTTTTCTTATTTTCTTAAGATTTTTTCCATTTTCTTTCCTTTTGCCAGTTCATCTACCAGCTTATCTAAGTATCGCGCTTTCTGGGTCAACGGATTCTCGATTTCTTCTATACGGTACCCACAAATTAACCCTGTAATCAAATGTGCATTTTCATTTAATCTTGCCGCATCGAAAAATTCCTTGAAAGTAGATTTATTGTTGATATGTTGCTGAATTTCTTCTTCTGAAAAACCTGTTAACCAAGAAATAACCTCATGTAATTCTTCTTTGGTTCGTTCTTTTTTCTCGACTTTAGTCACATAATGTGGATAAACCGACGCAAATATCATTTTTGCGATCTTTTCATCGTGCTTACTTGTATCCTTCATCTGTAGAATTATTATAATTTATCCAGTTATCGATCTCTTACTACTAAGAAATATATTACCATACAAGTTACAAATCCTCGTGCATATTGTACATTTTTTCTTTAGGTTTGCATCAAAATACCGTATCGAATAGTCATGGCTATCAAAAGAACAAATTCAAATTCATCTTCCCCTCGCAAGAAAACTAATACGCGAAAATCCCCCTCCAGAAATTGGTTTCAAATTACCAAAAAGTGGACTATTCGTATCGTACTTGGATTTTTTGCTGTCACCATATTTTGGGTTTTGGCCTTACGCTTTATTAATCCTCCTGTTACTTTTTTAATGATAAAACGGGGTTTTGAATGGAAAGCAGCGGGCAAAGGTTTCAAGATTGAAAAGGAATGGTTGAATTATGATGAGTTATCAACGAATCTTAAAAAAGCTGCTATTGCAGGCGAGGATGCACATTTTATGACGCATAATGGATTTGATACAAAAGCCATTATGGAAGCTTTCGAGAAAAATAAGGATGGTAAACCTCTCCGCGGAGGATCTACAATTTCACAACAAACTGCTAAAAATGTTTTTTTATGGCCTCAACGTTCATGGGTTCGAAAAGGCTTAGAAACCTATTTCACTTTTTTGATTGAATTATTCTGGTCCAAAAAGAGAATTTTGGAAGTATATCTTAATGTTATCGAAATGGGTCAGGGCGTATATGGCGCTGAAGCTGCTGCGCAATACTATTTTGACAAATCTGGCAAAAGCTTAACCAAAAAAGAAGCAGCCTTAATCATCGCGATACTGCCGAATCCACGTAAATGGGATTCCCGCAGACCTTCCCGTTATGTCAATTCCCGAGCAAATAGCATCGTCAGATATTTGAATCATTATTCCGTACCAGAGTAATGATTGTTATATCAAATTATGTAGTTACTATTTAAAAAACGCCCTGCCTCATATTAATGACGCAGGGCATTTTTATGCATTCATAATTGATATGAATATTTGATAAAGAGATATTCTATGTGCTTGGAACTAATTTAATTGTACCCTCATTATTCGTAAAGTATCCCTTTATATATGCTCCAGTAGGCTCAACATATTTTAAAGTTTTAAATTTAACACCACCAATTTCATACTCCTTATAAAAGCTTAACCCATTGGGAGTAAATCTATATGAGAATGTAGTAGTAGTCGAAGTTGTTTCAGAGGTAATTGTCGCTCTTAATGCTCTTTTAGTTAATGAATTTGCAAATGTTGCAGCAATTGTTTCACCACCAACTTCAAAGGAATACCCTCCTAAAGGGAAGAATTTAGTTACCGCAGCTTTATAAGCAGCAATTTCTGAAGCATTCACGGCTGTTAGAACCGCGATATTATATGATTTACGACCTTCTAGAATGACAGAATCCGCAGAAGCCTTTAGGACAAGGAAGTCATTTTCACCCTTCATACCTTCATTAGACGCACCAATACCTGCAGTTGTATTAATAAAACCAGGCAATTGATAGGCACTATTTTTATTATAATACTGTGGTAAAGCGAAAAAATGAAATATGGGGTTATAGGTATCAAATGTTAAGATAGGGCCTGCACCTGGCACTACCGTGTAAGTACTGGTTGTAGCTTCTTTAGTAGTAAAATCTCCTTCGAATACTACATTGGTACTATTTTGAAATTTAACAAATAACGTATATCCCCCAAACTCTAATGCATTACTTGGATAATATTCCATTAACCAACTCGATGTATTAGCTTGAAGCGTACTATATACCTTTTCAACAGTCATATTTAAACGATCAGTAGGATTTTCATCAAAAATTTTATCCATTTTCTTTTCACAACTTGTGGCTAGAGACAAAATTGATATACCTAGTATAAAAGATTTAATTTTCATGTTTCTTAATTTAAAGTTGTTTGATCAAATGTTGCTAAATTACTATAACGAGATAAAATTTCCTGTCTTAGTAAGTCCATATCCACACCCCATTCAGACTTCATATAGGTTTTAACAATTGCCAATTTATTGTTAACTATTGTTCTACCTGCTGCTGTTGCTCCTGCTGAATTAAGAATCGCATCGAAATCCGCCTGTGATCTTGTAACATAAAAAGAAAAAAGTTCTGCAAAGTCTTCACCATCTGCTTTCGATGCATAAGGGGAAATAAACCCTGCGGCAACCGCAGCCCCTGTAGTTGTATATTTTGCATTCCACTCATCATCGACATAGCTCAAACCTGAAATTTCTTTAAAATTACTAGGATATGGGCGATTTTGATTTAATATATGTTGAAACTCATGATGTATAGTTTTAAAGAAATATTGATTCAAGAAAGTAGGATTTTTACCATTTGCTTCGCTCAATTCTAACAAATTATAAAGAGATACTTTCGTTCCAGACTCTGCTGTTCCTAAAATAATTACTCCATTTGTCTGTACCGGAACTGAACCAGTAAATGTAATGAGTTTTGGAAAGTTATCTTTAAGAAACTGCGTACCTCCAGTCACCACATCATAAGGTTGCATGCTTGCATATAACATCAATTTTGTCAAACGAACAGAGGCCTCGTAAGGTGCAGGCACTAATCGATAAGCCATATCAGATTCTTTATCTATATATTTATAAAGTAGTTCTACATTATATGGCTTAGTATAATTGTTATATATATAATTGTCCAAAGGATTTTTAGGAATCACCGAGTCCACGAAAACACTATTTGGATCTAAAGCATCTTCTTTTTCACATGAGGATAGCAATGTAGCCAGCCCAGTAAATGTTAAAAATATTAATCTATTAAATTTCATAACTATCTAGGATTAGGTGTTAAACCAGCTGAAATAACATCTTGCGGTAACTGTATCGCTCTACGAGCATCTCTATTTTTTAAGGTATTGTCACTCACTTCATAAGTATGAACACCATTATTAATAGCCGGAGCAACTCTTCTGGTAATTTCGATGCCATATCTTTTTACATCGAACCATCTCATTCCTGTACTTAAAAATTGTAACCTTTTTAATGATAATACAGCATGAATCATATTTTCCTGCGTACCTACCTCTATCGTAAATTCTTGATTTAATTTTTTCTTAGGAGTAGGTGCGGTTGGCGTAAAATATTCAAAAGAATTAGCCCACGTATTTATAGAAGCTTCACTAATTACACTAGGATTATTAATAGTATTATTATTTATATGTAACTGCATATCCTCTATAGCTTTACCATAATTTTTTAACATAATATAGGCTTCAGCACGATTTAATAAAGCTTCCTCGGAAGTAATCGGAGCATATACTCCTTTGGTATAGCCAATTCCAGCTACTGGATCTGTATATTCAAACATCCTTGCAACATGTGGAAAAATTATTCTATTTAATGTAGCACTAGTATAAACAGAAGCTTTTATACGATAATCTGTCGATAAAGAAGCTTTACCAAATGGCTGTCGTGCAAAAATAGTTTCTAGCATACCAATAGATCCTCCATGAGAAATCCTATTTATAGTAGAATAATTACCAAAAGTTTGTCCCATAGCGGATGTCACTGCTGTCATCAAGAAATTAGCTTTTACACTACTTGAATTATACTCTCTGGCGAAATTTTGAAAATCAGCTGAAAATGTTGCAATGGTTTTATAATCTCTTAAAGTTGAACTTGGATTATCTCCCAAAGCTATCGTTGCATATTCAATTACTTTATTCCAATCTTCCATAAACAATGCAACCCTTGATGCAAATGTATATGCTGCTGCTTTGTTAAAATGATATTTTGCTACATTCGAGTTCGCATAACTAGCATCATTAATTAATGGCAAGCCTTCTTCTAAATCTTTCGCAATATAATCATATACTTCAGCAACTGTATTACGCTCATATTTTGGATTCAATACAGTTTCTGCTTTAGTCATATAAGTTATACCCAAATCAGTCTTTGAATGAGTCTTAGAGAAGTTTTGGGCAAACATATTAACCAAAATCCAGTGATTATATGCACGTGCCAGAAGTGCTTCACCCTTTTGGGCTGATAAGGTAGTTGGATTACCTTCTTCTTCAATCGCCTGAAGTGCAGCATTGGCACTTGCTATGGCATTATATCCACCTGCCCAAATTCGCTCAATACCGTCATTATTAGTTTCTGTAATATCTTCCCACTTATAAATCTGTTCAATAAATCTTGGGTAATTAACATATGTAGAGGCTACTTCATCTACATTATCTGATGAAATTTCAGCAACAGTTACGTATGATGCATATGGATAAGCACTTACTAACATCTTACCTATCTTTTCCGTATTATCTAGTTCAGCACGATTATCAGGTAGTACATCAAGATATTTTTCACATGATGATAAACTAATAATACCGGCAGATAATAAAATATGTATTAATCTAATTTTCATAATTTATAATATTAAAAGCCCATTTTAAGTGTTAAAGTATATTGTCTAGTAATAGGCAAAGCTACACCACCAGCATTCACAAACTCTGGGTCTTGACCATTCAATCTTTTATCGGCATAAACTAACCAAGGATTAATCACGTTAAAACGTAAACCAAGATTGGCCATTTTTAACCTTTGCACAAAATCCTTTGAAAAATCATATGTTAACGAAACATCTTTCATACGTATAAAATCACCCTTCGCTATTGTTTCTGTTGAATAATTATAGCCATTATATGCATAATCATATTGACTATTATTACGAATAAATCTGCTATCCAAAATAACAGGAATATTAGTACGTAACTCGTCACCAGGATTAACCCAAGCATCAGTTAATTCGCGCGGGGTAGCATCTAAGTCTGTATATCCAGTTTTATATGCTGGATCCAGACGGATTACATTTCCAAATGAATAAGTGAAGAATACATTTAATTTAAGATTTTTATAAGAAAATATGTTTCCAAAACTTCCTAAATCAGTTGGATCTGTTGGGCCTTCGTACTTTAAGAATTCAAGATCATCACGTCTCTGAAAATTAAGACCTGTAATAGTTTCATTTCCATCGAAATTTAGAAACACAGGAAGACCACTTTGGTTAAGTCTTACAAAAGGAATAGAGAATAATGACCTTACAGGATATCCTTCTAAAGCAAAACCACCTCCTGCTATTAGATCTAGAATTCTACTATTATTTTCCAGAGATGTTACTTTATTTTTTGCTTTGGCATAAATAAAATTAGATACCCACGAGAAATTATCATTTTTAATAATCGTTGCCGCCAAACTCAATTCGAATCCGTTAGATTCCATATCCGCTACATTTCCATATTTAGTAATTTGACCTCCTAATCCCTGAGTATTCACAATTCCAATTAAATCAAACTGCTTTCTAGTATAGTAATCAACATCTAATGCAATTCTATTTCTCCAAAGACCTATAGAAGTACCGATATTAAATTCATGTTTTTTCTCAAATGTTAGTTCGGAGTTTTCTAAACTTGAAATACTTAGACCGGTTTCTTTATCTGCGGTATTTGGTCTCCAAGGATTATAACTGGTGATTATTATTTTAGAATTAGTTACTGAGGAAGGACCTCTATCTGCTGTCAAGCTATAAGAAGATTTAATACTAAAATTACTAACAGGTATATCCAAATTTTTGAAGAAAGTTTCTTCTGAAACATTCCACATACCTGCGATATTCCAAGTAGGCATCCAACGTGCTGTTTTACTTCTTCCTAATCTATTTGTTCCCTCATACCGAATAGTTCCATTTAAGGTATATCTATTATCGTAAGTATAGTTTGCAGTACCATAAAATGCGGCTTGTCTACTTCTGGTATTTCTTATTGAATAATAATTTGAGTTTTCTTCTTGACCCTTTTTAAACAACTTATAGTCTATAAATGGAATTTCACCTAACTCATATTGAAGTCCCCAACCTCTAAACCAATTGTTATTTCTTTCAACTGAATTCGTTTCAGCTCCTGTAAATACATACACCTTATGTACATCATCAAAAGTCTTGTCATATGACGCTGTAAAACGAAAATCATTCGTTAACATTTTGTAATCTGTACGATTATATATACCTCCATAAGGCATTACTGTTTCTGGAACAGCATATGGATCATCTGGGTTTGTATATAAGTATGAATTAGAATTTCTGATAAAAGTTGTTGGCATCCAACGGTAGGCCAATGCTTGGTTGGAGTTGTCTTTTATATAATGTTGTTGCGAAGTTTGTTGGTATCTAGTAGCTGCCAATAATCCTAATTCTAAGGGTTTGATTGGTTTCCACTTCAACTCTCCTTGAAACTTAATATCTGCCGCATTTACATCCATAAAGTTGTTATCCAACTCATGTAAAATATTAAATGGAGCATAATTTCTTGTATAAAACTTATCCGGATCAAGAGTACGAGAAGTATTTAATGCATACGAATAAGGATTAATATCAAAATCTCTTTTGATTTCCATTGCCACTGTATTTATCGTCTGGCCTAAAGTACCTGGAGCTTGTTGATCACGATAAGAACCATTTGTTCTCAGATCTAATTTTAGGTTTTTATACAAATCGAATGAAGAATTGAACATTCCAGTATATCTTTTTACACTCGATTTTTTAGACCATCCATCATCAAAAACTCCACTGATAGATGTATAATACTGCGCTCTATCTGTACCGGATGATAAACTTACAGAGTGATTTTGCATAATGGATTTACTGAACAATTGGTTAAACCAATTTGTATTTCTATACTCAGCTTCTCTCAAATACGCATTTCTTGCTTCTGGAGTATTTTCAAGAGTTCCATTTTTAATCATCTCATACATCTTACCATACTCTCCTGATTCACTTCTGACTGCTACGCTTGGCATTGTCAACCAACCTCTTTGTTCCAATGTTTGGTAAAAGGCCATCTGCTCTTGAGAGTTCATAATATTAAAATTCGAATAAGATGGTATGGCTCTAGATGTAAACTCTCCCACATAATTTGCACTATTTCGTCCTGAAGCCCCCTTTTTAGTAGTGATAACGATAACTCCTCCCATTGCACGAGCACCATAAATAGATGTTGCAGAACCATCTTTTAAAACGGTAAATGATTCAATATCATTAGCGTTTAAACCAGCTACAGCAGAACTTATTAGTGTAAGAGCATCACCTGAGGCTAGTGCGTCAGATGACACATCTGCTACATCCTCAATTATAATTCCGTCAACCACCCATAATGGCTTAGACGAACCAAAAATTGATGTTGCACCGCGAACTCTAATTTTAGGTGCTGTACCAAATGTGCCTGTTTGATTCTGAACTATAACCCCTGCAACACGGCCTTCCAAAGCACGTGAAGGATCAGGTAAGCCCCCCAGTTCAATATCTTTCATGTCCACTTTGGTAGTTGCTCCTGTAAAAGTTCTTTTATCTATTTTAGCACCTAAACCTGTAACTACCACTTCATCTATATTAGATTCTTCTGAAGTAAGTACAATTCTGATATTATTCAAATTTGATATTGTAACTCGACTTGATTTATATCCCAAATACCTTGCTTCAATAATATTTCCCGCAGTGGCTGGAATTTGGAATTTACCATCCTTATCAGTCATTGAGGCGTTGGTAGAGCCCACTATAACGATAGATACGTTACTTAACGCTTTGCCCTCAGCATCCACCACAATTCCAGTAGCTTGCGTCTGAATAACATTTTTCTCTAGCGTTGATTTTGGAGTCTTTGTACTGACTAATATAGTATTAGATACAATTTTGTATTCAAATTGATCCTTTGATAATATTTTAGATAATACGTTTTCTAAAGGCTCATTTTTTACGTGAAGCGTTATTTTAGGCACTCTTACTAAAATTTCATCATTGTATAGAAATTTATATTGACTCTGCGATGTAATACTTCTAAATACATCTTCTAATTTGGCATTTTGCAAATTAAGGGTTACAGTCTGTGCAGTGATTTTTGCAGATACCAATTGAAGACTAGCCAATAAAATGAAAATATAAACTTTCATATAAAATAAAGCTTTTTTAAGAGTTGGGGAGGAAGCCCACAACCTCTTTTTGGGATTGTTAATCATACATTTGTTAAGGTTTAACATTAAATATTTAGTTAGTAAATTATTTTGACAAGAATGTTGGCGCATTCCATAACTGTCACTTTAAGTAGATATTTTATTCATATACATTCATTTTAGGTGAAAAAATCAAGTTAATTAATCCGCTAGTTTGGCAAAATCATATTAACATTCTGATGATAAACCAAATCTTTTTGCTTGAAAAGAAACCGTAAAACCATAAAAACCACCAGGTTAGTATATTATATATAAACACTTTTAGTTACTTTTACAGTTGGTTTTACATTAAAACTATTTAGTAAATTCATTTTGACAGGAATGTTGGCGCATTCCTGTTATTTATTAATATTCATATTTTCTCCTTCTATCCTTACCTCCAATCCAGAAATAAATTCCAACATTTTGCGAACTTCTGTAAGCGGAACATCTCTACGCAATTCACCTGAATAAGTGCCTTGACTCTTCGCTAAACTAGAGCTTATATGTACTTTTACACCATACCAATCTTCGATCTGCTGAGCAATCCTATGTATAGTTGTGTTATTGAAATAGAATATGTTGTTTTTCCATGCTAAATCCGCGTATATATTTGCTTTAAACACTTTAAACTGATTATCTAATACTATTGCGGCTGAATTTGGTGTCAGTATTTCTTCATCATAATCATTGCTTAATTTTACACTTCCTTCTACTAGGGTGGTTTTAAAGTTATTCTTAGCGGTGTTTACATTAAACTTTGTTCCTAAAACTTCGATAATACCTTTATCACTTTCGACGAAAAATTTGCTATTTTGAAATTTGGCTACTTCAAAATAAGCTTCTCCGGATAAAATAGTGATTCGACGTTCGTTTTTAAAGCTCGCTGTTGGGATTTTCAATCTGGAGTTAGCATTGACCCAAACTTTTGTTCCATCAAACATAGCAAATTGTATAATCTTTGCTTTTGGAACTATTAATTCATAATAAGAACTCCCGTTATTAAGTTCCTCATCTGATATTTTGGATTCGTTCACTACAACTGAGCCATCCATTTCTATATTGAATGAATCTTCTAGCGTAACTTTTTGTCCGTTTGATTTAATAAGTATAGCACCTGAGGTTGCAGGTAAAATTTCACCTGATAAATCTTTTAATACTTTTCCTTCAGAGAGCTGGACTAGAGTTTCCTCCTGTAAAGTACTGGTATATTTTAGGTACAAAAATGAAATACTAAATAAGACCAGAATAATGGACGCTACATAAAACCAGTGGCGAGGATAAAATTTAATAACCTTCTTATCTTTTTGATTTATTTTTGCTGATAACTTATTCCAAGCTTCTTCTTTATCAAATAAGTTGTAATTAATAATATCTTGTTCAAATGATTTAGAATTCAGTAAACTATCTAATAAGTCCTGATTCTTTTTATTTTGAGCTAGCCATATATCTAATTGCTCTTTTTCGGCAGGAGAACAATCACCTTTAATATATTTTACGATAATATCCTTAATAGACATAAACTAGGTTTTATATCTATAAGAAACCTAACACCTAATAAAGGGTGACAAGAAAATGAATTATTTTAAAATAAAATATAAAACTAAAAAAAACTCAGGACTTAATTTTGATTGTATGTACTTTAATCCGCGTTGCTTTTGGGTTTTTATCGTATTAATACTTAATTGGAGCTGTGTGGCAATTTCTTTGGTAGATAATCCTTCGAGGTAGTATAGTTTAAAAATATTTTGGCAAGAATCTGGAAGTTTTGCTATAATTTTATTGATTTCACCGACTGTTTCCGCTTTAATCATAGCATTATCAAAATCTAAATCGACAAAATCAACAAAAGGTGTCAAATCATGATATTTTCGCTCCACTTTTGTGCGCCGAGCCCAATTAAGCACACTATTTTTTATTGTGGTATATAAATAGGCTTTTAAAACCTTTGCCTCCTTATCTAATATTTCTTGATTATTATATAAGGCAATAAAAGCATCTTGAACAAAATCTTCGGCTAAGATTTTATCATTTACCAAGGTGTATGTAAAGAAACATAAGTTTTGATAATGTTCTTCAAATAAATCTTTAAATTTTAAAGATATTACAGACATGACTTTAGGTAATAATTAACTAATAATATCAAATATAATAAACAATCCAATTTATTCAGAAAATAACACAAACTGGTTTAGGAATTTGTAGAACTAAGCCCACATCTTTTGGTTTTTCTAACTTTTTAGAAAAGATGGTGATATTATTGGTGTTTTGATTTGTAACAAAGATGAATTTTTCACTTGGGGATAAATTAACATTTCTAGGAGAGTCACCAAAGACACTCGAATATCTCTTCACCTTAAGCTTTCCATCTTGATTAATTTTATATTGGTAAATAAAATTAGCTGTTCCCCTATTCGTCGCGAATATGTACTTTCCATCTTTACTTAATTTAATATCTCCGCCGCCATGTTCGCCTTTGAAATTTGTTGGATACATTGGGACTATTTGCTTGGAAACCCAATCATTATTCTCTTTTTGAAAAACCTGAACTTCTCCAGTCATTTCCAATATGCTATATAGCGTTTTTTCATCTTGAGAGAAAACTAAATGTCTTGGACCACCACCGAATTTAGTTTTGATCTCCTGCACCTTATGGAATCTATATTTATCATTTTGTCGCTCAATTTCAAAAACATAGATTAAGTCTGCGCCTAAATCGGATACATATACTTGAGAACCCTCCCTATTGAAAAATGCGGAATGAATATGGGATTCTTCTTGTCTTTCGTTATTAATACTTGAACCATTGAACTTCAAAAAATCATCCAAAGCATGTATACTTCCATCTTGATTCAAAGAATACAGCACTAACGAACCACTCGAATAATTGGAAACAACAAGTACTGGATCTTTGGGGCTCAAAGAAATGTGACACGGATGTTCTCCATCCGTGGAGACATGGCTTAATATCTTATCTGAATCCAAATCGTAAACCGTAAGCATTCCTTTAGAATCCTCATTTACTGCATATAAAACCGCCCCTTTACGCGCGAGGAAAGATGGATTATCCATAGCAATAGTCTTTTCTAATATAGCTTCACCTGATCTTTCATCAAAATCATAAACATAAACGCCTTTACTATCATTACCGCTAGTGTATGTACCCACATACATTTTTTCGTGTTGTGCATATACTGTATTCATATGCAATACAACAGTTGATATACTCAAAAGGATGAAGGATAGAAAAAGACGTTTCATAGACTCGTTAAAATTCGTTAAATAGATTATTTGCTTGATTACAAAACAGTATATTCGCAGATAAAGCTCCTGAATAGTTATTGCTGGCAGTAAGTTAGCATTATTCAATTGAAAAATAGTGCTTTTATAAATTATTCTAATATTTTTGTACCATAAATTTTGACTTACAATTTAATGAAAAAACTTTTAGGAATACTTATTATTCTAACGGTATCCATAAATACTTTATCGGCACAAGAAAAATTAGTAGATCGTATAATTGCTACTGTAGGGAATGCGCAGATATTGCAATCAGATCTAGAACTTGAATACACACAATTTTTGGCGCAAGGAAATAAGCCTGACGATAAAATCAAATGCTATATCCTACAACAATTGTTGACCCAAAAATTATTAGCTCAACAGGCAGTTATCGACTCTGTAGAAGTCTCTGAAAGTGAAGTGGACGATCAATTGAATTTTCGTATCCGCAATATGGTGCAACGAGCTGGCGGTAAAGAGCGTTTGGAGGAATTCCTAAACCGCTCCATCCTACAGCACAAAGAAGAGATGCGTCCTGCTGTAGCAGAACAATTGAAAGGTAATAAAATGCAAGGTCAAATTGTCTCTAAAATCGATGTTACTCCTGAAGAAGTAAAACGATATTTCAACAGTTTGGATGCGGATAGTCTTCCTTATTTTAATACAGAAATCGAATATGCACAGTTAGTGATTAATCCTGTATTGACGAAAGAAGAAAAAGATCAATTTCGTAAAAAAGCTGAAGGCTACCGCCAACAAGTACTTAACGGCTCTGACTTTGGAACTATCGCGCGTTTATATTCTGAAGATGGTTCTGCTCCTTATGGAGGTGAATTAGGCTTCAATACCCGCGAAAATTGGGTAAAAGAATTCTCTGCAAATGCTTTTAGATTGAAAAAAGGTGAAATATCTCCAGTATTCGAAACACAATTTGGTTTCCACTTTTTACAAGTATTAGAACGCCGTGGTGAAGAGGTAAACGTTAGACACGTATTGGTGAAAAAACAAGCTACTTTCGAATCATTGAACCGTGCAAAGGCTAAGATTGATAGCGTTGCTGATTTGATTAGAAACAACAAATTGACTTTCAACCAGGCTGCTTCTATTTATTCGGATGACCAAAACACGAAATACGCTGGTGGTGTCGTATCAAATATGGAAGATCGTTCTACATTAATTCCGATGGATCAGTTGGACGATGTTGAAGTTTTCAATGCTATCGACCCATTGAAAGTTGGTGAAATATCAAAACCAATTGTTTATACAGACAAGCGTTTAGGCGAAAAATCATACCGTATCTATTATTTACGTTCAAGAATACCTCCGCACAAAGCAAATATGGAGCAGGATTTTGCGAAGATAAAAGAAGCTGCAAGACAAGATAAGATCAATCGTACGTTGAGCGAATGGTTTGAGTCAAGAAGAGAAACAACTTACATCGATATTAATCCTGAATTTTTATCGTGCGAAGAATTAAAAATATGGACAAAACCTACTAAGGAATTAGCAGTTAAATAAGAACAAAAAATAAGGCTTGAAAATTTGAGGGCACTGAAAAAGTCCCCTTTTATATTGGGCCA
>NZ_JAAKGQ010000054.1:0-24286 GCF_011043515.1 Sphingobacterium sp. SGL-16
CTCTTAAATTATAGGAAGTAAGACAAAATTTATATTGAATAGTTATTTATTAAGAACTCATTCGATATTTTTAAATTGATTATTCCTTTCAAATAATAATAGTGTGTGTGTTAGGGGAGTTCTCTGCCTAGAGGCTCCTCTTTATTGATCTATAATTTATTATTTACTTCATCTTTGTACAGCTTCTAATAGATTTTACTATATTTTCTTTTGAAGGTTTTATATCTTGTACACATTATAACCAATATGTTTCTCTTGCATGGAAAACAGAAGATCATTTATTAAAAAAGCTGGAATATTAGCTGGTTCATTCGGAATATTTTCACATTTACCCAAATCTATTGAAGCGGCATTGGCCATAGACCCTATTGAAGGTTCGACCTTTTTAGATGCCGAACACATCGTTTTGTTGATGCAGGAAAACCGTTCTTTTGACCATTCTTTTGGTACATTGCGAGGCGTGCGAGGATTTAATGATCGTCGTGCCATCACGCTTACAAATGGTAATCCTGTCTGGCTTCAATCGAATAAGCAAGGACATACATTCGCACCATTTCGCATGGATATCAAAAATTCGAAGGCAAGTTGGAGTGGTGATTTACCCCATTCATGGGAGAATCAGATCGGAGCCTGGAATGAAGGTAAGTTTGATAAATGGTTGGATTGGAAACAATCTGGTCGCAAAGAATATAAATATTTACCGCTGACATTGGGGTATTACACACGCGAGGATATTCCATTTTATTATGCTTTTGCGGATGCTTTCACCATATGCGATCAGCATTTCTGCTCCTCTATCACAGGAACAACGACTAACCGCCATTATTTTTGGACAGGTAAATGTACGGAGTCTGCTGGTTTAAAACCGTTAGTGCGCAATTCTGATACCTATTATAACAACATGGCGAGCTGGAAAACTTTTCCCGAACACCTGCAGGAAAGCGGAATCAATTGGAAAGTTTATCAGAACGAAATTAGCTTACAAAATGAAGTGTCTGGTAATGACGAAGGATTATTGGGCAATTTTACGGACAATAACTTGGAGTGGTTTGAGCAATACAATGTACGTTTTAAGAAAAGCCATATCGAGTTCTACCAACGTAGAATAAAGGAGCTTCCAGCAGAAATAGAAGCACTGGAAAAAGAACTTGCTGCTGATCCAAATGCCCAAAAGGTTAAAAATACGCTGACGCAAAAACAGAATCAGTTAGAAAGTTTCAAACGTGAGGCGGAACAATATTCCGCGGAAAACTATGCTAAGTTGTCAGATTTTGAAAAAGAATTACACGAACGAGCTTTTCAAACCAATGAAGGAGAGCCTTTTTATCACGAAACAGAAGAAATAGAATTCGAAGGTACTACGATTCGTGTGCCAAAAGGTGATGTATTGCATCAATTTCGCCAGGATGTAGAACAAGGCAAATTACCTACAGTAAGTTGGTTGGTCGCTCCTCAACATTTCTCCGATCATCCAAGTGCACCGATGTATGGTGCTTGGTATGTTTCGGAAATATTGAATATTTTGACCAAGAATCCAGAAGTATGGAAGAAAACCATCTTTATTCTCAATTACGATGAAAACGATGGGTATTTTGATCATATTCCTCCTTTCGTAGCGCCTAAACCATCAGATATTACTTCAGGTATGGTATCGGAAGATTTAAAATCAGATTTGCTGACAGAATATGTAACCAAAGAACAGGAATTGGCTTCGGGAGTAAGTGAATCCAATGCCACGGAAGGGCCAGTAGGATTGGGCTATCGTGTTCCGCTTATTGTAGCGTCACCGTGGACAAGAGGTGGATGGGTTAATTCCGAAGTATGTGATATTACTTCCACTATTCAGTTTTTGGAAGTGTTTCTGAATAAAAAGTATAATAAGAATGTTTTAGAGTCAAATATTTCTAAATGGCGCAGAGCTATTACGGGGGATTTAACCTCGGTGTTCCGAACATACAATTCACAAGAGAAAATGAATTTGCCAGATTTTCTGGATATGAAACGGCAGATTTCGGAAATAAATAGTGCTAAGAATAAACCCCTTCCAGATGGCTACAAAGAATTTACTCCCGCAGAAGTAGAAAAGATAAAGGCAGGGGAAAAACTACCGCAGCTGCCTTTTCAAGAGCAAGGTACCAAACCTTCCAATGCATTGCAT
Source organism: Sphingobacterium sp. SGL-16 (assembly GCF_011043515.1). NCBI lineage: Bacteria > Pseudomonadati > Bacteroidota > Sphingobacteriia > Sphingobacteriales > Sphingobacteriaceae > Sphingobacterium > Sphingobacterium sp. SGL-16. Next base: position 2,159 of record NZ_JAAKGQ010000054.1, read on the forward strand.
TATGAGTTATATGTTCATGAATCTCAGCAACAGGGGCAAGTAGAATTGACTTTTGAAGCATCAGATAAGCTCTTTGGAACGAAAGCTTTGGCATGTGCTTTCAATGTATATGATCTGTCGGGCATGAACCGTTTTAGTAAATCTTTTGCTGTAAAAGCGGGTGATAAAATAAATCACCTTTGGAGAAAGGCAGAGAAGGGTACATATAACCTCGCCGTACATGGACCAAATGGATTTTATAGAAAATATCAGAGTACGCACGATAAAACCCACATTAAGGTAACGGTAAGTTATTCTGCTAAAAGTAATCTTATTTTACAACTGGAAAATACAGGCAGAGGTACACAAAATATCGATTGTTATAATGCTTATACAGGCAAAAAACTGACCGTGTCTCTGAAATCAAAAAAATCCATGACCTTGGAAGTTGATACACAGGAATATGGTCGCTGGTATGATTTTACCTTAAAAGCTGACGGTTGGGAGAGACAGTACGCGGGTAGAATAGAGAATGGTCAGCCTAGTATTTCAGATCCGTTAATGGCATAATGTTTTTATCTAGGAAAAATTTATTTATATTTAAGAAGATACTACAATTATATTCATGCGAAATTTACTATCCTTTTTCTTAATATTGATAGTCTTGGTCTCAACGGCTCAAGAAGGAAATTTAAAATTATCTTCAAAACGAAATTCGGATAAATCTATAGATATTGAATATGAGAAGATGGAAGCTGGTTCTTCAACCGTCATCCTTAAATTCAAAGAGCTATCCAATAGTTCATTGCGGAATACGGTTTTTACTGTTAATGGTTTTTCTGGAAATATCGTAACATTACAACCTATCAATAAAGACCAGTCTATAACTTATTCGTACACATACAGGTATGTGAGAGGTAAATTGAATCCCAAAATCTCGAAGGATTTTGTTTACGCTTTACCCTATCCTGTTTCAACAGAAGTAGCAGTACGAGAAGCCGGATTTTTACGTTCTAAATATTTTGGAAGCAAACAACCTGAGGATTGGAAAGTATTTTACTTAGTAACGAAAGAACAATCGATAGTGACCGCTTCGCGCAAAGGATTGGTGTTACAAGTAGAAAATGATAAAGAAGAAATCGATGAAGAGCGTGTTTCTTATTCTTCAGAATCCAATAAAATAATCATTGAGCATGAAGATGGTACCTTGGCTATGTATTCGGGTTTTGCTAAAGGAAGTATTAATGTAAGAGTAGGGGAGACAGTCATTCCTGGACAAGAGCTCGGTAGAAATATGAAGCGTGGTAATAATCAATATGCTATTTCTTTTTCTGTCTATTACCTAAAGAATGTAGACCAAATATTTGAAGAAAACAAAAATGTAACTACAGCAGAAAGTTATTATGGTTGGGTAAATCCACTATTTATAACTAATGCTGGAAATATAAACCTTGAAGGAAAACAAAAATACGAAGTTCAGCTTTCGGATGAGATTATTCAAAAAGAACTTTCTAAACGTGAACTCAAAAAATTAGGCAAATAAAGATCAAAGGCTTCCATTAAGGAAGCCTTTGTGCATTAAATAAAATCTTCTCGATAAGGGGAAAAGCTATCAATAAGCTCTCCATCTTCAAGACATTCACATCCGTGAATTATATTTCCTTGAATAATACAGCTATCACCGGCTTCTATAATTTTTGTTTCTTCCCCTATGGTGTATTTAAATTTACCCGATTGTACGAAAGAGATTTGAGTATGCGGATGCTGATGTAATGCGCCAATGCCTCCTTTTGTAAATCTGACTTTGACCAGCATAAGATCTGGCGTATAGACACAGATTTTTCGTTTTACATGGGCATCTATTATTTCCCAATCGTTTTCTTTATCCGAATAAAATGGTTTTGATAATTTATTTTGCATTTCGCAATTCAAGTTCTTTTTCTATTTCTTTGGCAAGCGTATTGCTTTTGTTTGCATTCCTGATGAAAAAATAGGCTACTAATAATGTCAAAATTGATCCGAATCCCAATCCTCCTTTGAAGGCACTGAAAGCAAAAACGCCAATGGTGAATCCTACAAGTACGGCATTAATGATTTTTTCAGTTTTAAGTTGTTTTAGTTTCTTGTTTAGTTCTTGTGTGCTCTGTTCGAATAGACTTGTTAATTCCATAGTGTATATGTAGGCTAAGCTAATTTTTAGACGTAAAAATAAGCATTATAAATGACTAAAAATGTGCCCTACATTACTAATTGCTTGATTTATTATATTCTTTGAGCGCCTCTAATATTTTTTTCTTTTCTAATAGTTTGAGTGCTTTCGTATTATCCAAAATCATGGGCTTCAGATTTTCTCAGTGGTTTCATCTATAATATATTTTAAACCTCATTAAATTCTTTTGGGTATTGTACCGTTCCATTTACATCTTCTAAAGCGTTTGGAATTAATTCAAGTGCCATAAAAACTTCATCAGGTACCTCAAAAGGCGCTTTAATTTCCCATTTGGACGCAGGTTCAAAACCAAATTTCGGGTAATAATGTTCATGACCCAGGACTATAACAGAACCAAAACCTAATTCCTCCGCACGTTTTAATCCTTCGCGAATGAGTTGTCCGCCAATGCCTTGCTTTTGAAAATCCGCACTAACTGCCATTGGCGCTAACGCTAAAGATTCGATTGCTGAATCGCCATTTACAATTTTAATCTTGGTAAAAAGTATATGCCCAACCAGTTGATTATCTAGTTCTGCAACTAATGAAAGTTCGGGTATAAAAGTATCACTGTGACGCAAAGCATCGACTAAATTTGCTTCAGCTTCTTGTTCAAAAGCTTGTTTATTAATTTGATAAACCGCTTGGATATCTTTGGGTTGTTCTTGTCGGATGGTAGGAGGCATGGTGTCTTTAATTATTGATTTTTAATTAATGTTATGTTTTCCATATCAGGGGTATATAAAGGAGAGTCAGATGCATAAGGAACTCTACCCGATGGAACATATTTTGAAGAGTCTTTGAGATGAACATCTTGATCATCAAAGAAAATATGAGCACCAAAAGCTTTAAGAACTTTATCTTTTGAAAGACCTCCTAAAAAATAAGCTTCATCAACGTATACCCCCCCCCATTTTCTTAATGTTTTAATAACTCTCATATGAGCAGGTGCATTTCTTGCAGTTACTATCGCTAGTCTCAAAGGTGATAATTCAATAGTTGTATGAAATTGTTCTTGAATTTTTGAAAGTTTAATAAGAAGTTTTGCAAACGGACCTTCACCAAGTTCGACATCTTCATTCTCTAGTTCAAATTTATGAAAAGCATCTAACCCTTCTTTTTTATATCTGCTTTCGGAATCATCTGAGAATATTACAGCATCAGCATCGAAAGCTATTTTCACTCTATTATCAGTTGATTTAAACTCTGTAGGAGGAGAATATATATATGCTGCAGCGCATTGTTTGGAATCTATTACAGATTGAACATCTTTTGAATCTTTACTTAGAAATAAATCTATATCAAATGCATCAATATAGGGGGCTAATGGCTCACCTCCACTGAAAGCCATTCTAGAAATATCTAACTTGTATTGTCTGACTGAGTTCATTATCCTTACTCCTGTTTCTGGACTATTTCACGACATTACTACAACCTCTACAATCCTTTTTTTAGCATCATTGTTTAAATGTAGCAAGCTTTGAACTAAATGAAACGCAGTTCCTGGATTTAAAGGCTCATTTTCGTTTTCCTGCTGAAACTTCCTATATCCTGCAATACCTTCACTTTCGAAAATTTGATTTTCTTTTTCAAGATCAAATAGAGCTCTACTTGAAACTCCAATTACTAAGATTTCTGACAAATCAACAGGCATAATTTCAATATTTTATTGGTTCTTAAAAATTCTTCCCTTCCAAAAGTATCGGGGAGTTTGTTTTGGAAGGAAAGTTAAATATTATTACGCTCTTTCGTATACTTCGAACGTATAATCAAAAGTGTGTTTTTCGTCTTTTTCGTGCTTTTCAGCGCTTACTAATTTCCATTCATGATCTAATAATTCAGGGAAATACGCATCGCCATCTATTGTGGTATGTACACGAGTCAACAATATTTTATCTGCTAAAGGCAAAGTTTGCTTGTAGATTTCTGCACCACCGATAATAAAGATTTCGCGCTCGTCACGGCAATAGTTTAATACCTCTTGCACACTATTCGCTACATCCACTTCATCGTGGCTATAGTTCATATCACGCGTCAAAATAATATTGCGACGCTCAGGAAGTGGTTTTCCAATCGATTCAAAAGTCTTGCGACCCATCACGACAGAATGTTCTAAGGTATTTTTCTTAAAGTATTTAAAATCATTCGGCAAATGCCAAGGCATCTGATTGTTTTTGCCAATGGCATTATTTTCCGCAGCAGCTACGATTAATGTTATTTTAGTATCACTCATTGATTGTTAATTTTCAAATCTCCAAATTATCTCATTCTCTAAAGCTCTATACCGCCACCGGAGCTTTGATATGCGGATGGAATTCATAACCCACCAACTCAAAATCCTCAAATTTAAAATCAAAAATATCCTTCACTTCTGGATTGATTTTCATTGTAGGAAGCGGTTTTGGCTCACGAGACAATTGCAATTCTGTCTGTTCGAAGTGATTGCTGTAGATATGGGCATCCCCAAACGTATGTATAAATTCACCAGCTTCCATATCACATACTTGCGCTACCATCATCGTCAATAGCGCATAAGAAGCAATATTGAACGGTACTCCTAAGAAAATATCCGCAGAACGTTGGTACAATTGACAGGAAAGTTGCGGTTTCAAAATTCCTTTTTCTGGTTGTGCGGGAGCTACATTGAACTGGAAGAAAGCGTGACAAGGCGGCAAAGCCATGTTTTCGATTTCCGCGACATTCCACGCTGAGACAATAATACGGCGTGAATCCGGTGAATTTTTCAACTGATTAATCACTTGCGTGATTTGGTCGATATGTCTGCCATCCGGTGTTGGCCAAGAGCGCCATTGCGAACCGTATACCGGTCCTAAATTACCGTTCTCATCTGCCCATTCATCCCAAATGCTTACCCCATTATCCTTAAGGTATTTGATATTAGTTTCTCCTTTCAAAAACCAAATCAATTCGTGGATAATCGACCGTAAATGCAGTTTTTTAGTCGTTATAATCGGAAAACCTTCTTGAAGATTGAAACGCATTTGATAACCAAAAACACTGCGTGTACCCGTACCCGTTCTATCTGTTTTGTCCACTCCTGTGGTGTATACGTGTTTTAGTAAATCTAAATATTGTTTCATGTTTCAGTAAGTTTTAAAGATTTTCTACGATTTTAGAATATTCAAAACTACTGAAATTAGCGGGAAGGAAAAAGTGCTTTTACTTTTAAAAATGTCATTGGCATCTCAAATCTTATAACTATAAAGGTAAGTCTAAAAAAAAGCGTATTTTTGCAACTTATTATGAATAAAAAAGTAGCTTTCTATACACTGGGTTGTAAGTTGAATTTTTCGGAGACTTCATCTATTGGACGTCAGTTCAAAGATGCAGGCTATGATACCACGCCATTCAATTCGCCAGCAGACGTTTATGTAATCAACACGTGTTCGGTGACGGACAATGCGGATAAGAAATGTCGAAAGGTGGTGAAGGAAGCGTTGAAATATTCGCCAAATGCATATATCACAATTGTAGGCTGTTACGCGCAATTGAAACCGCAAGAAATCGCAGAAATTCCTGGTGTGGATATGGTATTGGGTGCTGCGGAGAAATTCAATATTATTGAGCATATCAATGACTTGACCAAACAAGAGAAAGCGGTTGTTCATAATGCACCGATTGATGAGACGAACCAATTTGTGACGGCTTATTCGATTGGTGACCGTACGCGTACTTTCCTAAAAGTACAAGACGGATGTGATTATTCATGTACATTTTGTACGATTCCATTGGCACGTGGGGCTAGTCGTTCGGGTAAAATAGAAGATATTGTGCGTCAAGCGGAAGAAATTGCAGCTTCCGGTGTGAAAGAAATTGTGTTGACGGGTGTGAATATTGGAGATTTCGGTATTCGTGATGGCAAACGTCAGGACAAATTCTTGGATTTGGTAAAGGCATTGGACGAAGTAGAAGGTATTGACCGTATTCGTATTTCATCGATTGAACCGAATTTGTTGGCTAATGAGATTATCGAATTTGTAGCACAGTCCAAACGTTTTGTTCCGCATTTTCATATGCCATTGCAATCGGGAAATAACAAGGTGTTGGCAAAAATGCGTCGTCGCTATAAACGTGAGTTGTATGCAGAGCGCGTAGCGAAAATTAAATCGTTGATGCCAAATGCTTGTATAGGTGTGGATGTGATTGTGGGTTTCCCTGGTGAGACACGAGAAGATTTTATCGATACCTACAATTTCTTGAATGATCTGCCTATTTCGTATTTGCATGTATTTACTTATTCAGAACGTGAAAACACGATTGCGGCACAGATGGAAGGTGCCGTACCGGGAGCGCAACGTTCGGATCGTAGTAAGATGTTGCATATCCTTTCGGAGAAAAAGCGTCGTGCTTTCTATGAAGAAAATTTGGGTGCCATCGGAGAGGTGTTGTTTGAATCAGATGAGAAGGATGGTTATATGCACGGATTTTCTAAAAACTATGTGAAAGTACGTACACCTTACGATCCATTGTTAGTTAATGAGATTGTTCCGGTCAAATTCACTTCCATTTCTGAATCAGGAGATGTTGATATAGAAGAATTGCCAGAGCTTTTGGCACACTAAAATAAACAGAAAGGGATGAGTAATCATCCCTTTTTTATGTCCGAATATTTCGGTAAATTCCTAAAATATTCCCAATTCTTATTGTAATATTGTTTCTACTATGAAAGTATTAATTGTCGAAGATGAATTAGCACTACAACAGGGCATTCGTGAATTTTTGGAAGGAGAGAAGTTTTTGGTAGAAACCGCTTCGACATATTTGGAAGCGGTGGACAAAGTGATGAACTATCCTTATGATTGTGTATTGCTGGATATTATGCTTCCTGGAGGTTCGGGAATGGATGTGCTGAGGGAAATGCGTGCTAATCAGGTCAAAAGCCCAGTTTTGATTCTTTCGGCCAAAGATTCTGTAGAAGATAAAGTTGCTGGATTAGAAATTGGAGCAGATGATTATTTAGCAAAACCATTTCATTTTGCGGAATTATTGGCGCGACTAAAATCTATTATTCGTCGCAATGCACAGGATGGTGAACAGCTTTTGCGATACAAAAATGTAAGCTTGAATCCCGAAACTAGAGAGGTGAAAATTAATGGTGTGAATCTTACTTTGAATCGAAAAGAGTACGATCTTTTTTACTATTTCATGCTTCGTCCAAATAAATTACAGGAAAAATCTACATTAGCTGAAACGGTGTGGGGTGACCATGCTGATCAAGCGGATAATTTAGATTTTATCTACTCGCAAATAAAAAACCTTCGTAAGAAATTGAAATCTGCCAATGCCGATTGTGATATTCAAGCGGTGTACGGTGTGGGATATAAATTGATTTAAATGGCTATTTCTGTAAAAAATTATACCAACAGATATGTTAGTATTGCTATCTTAATTGTAATGGCTGTGTGGGCTGCATTGTTCTATGCAGTCATTATGGATGAAGTCTATGACAATATCGACGATGGGCTGAAAAATCAAAAAATCCTTATTATCCGTGAGGTGTATAGCAATCCAAAACTGATTGAAGAATCCAAAGAATTTGGTATCAATCAATTTGTGATTCGTAAGGTCGAAAATCTGGAAGAAACCGTCGACCAAAATAAATTCTCGAAAGAATTTATCTACATGCCATATGATGCAGAAGAGGAGCCTTACCGAATTTTACGTACGGGCTTTTATGATGCATCAGGAAAACCTTATCATTTGGAAATTCGCACTTCCACCGTTGAAGAGGATGATTTTTTGATTAATCTGGCTATTTCTTTATTGGTGCTGTACGTGGTTATTGTGTTGAGTATTTTGATTATTAACCACTATATGTTGGGACGTGCATGGCAACCTTTCAAACAAATTTTAAAGAATCTTTCCAAATATCGTTTTGGTAAAGCGAACAGTTTTGAAGCGGTATCTTCACCGGTTTCCGAGTTTAATGACTTGAACAATCATATTTCGCATATGATTCAACAAAATGAAAAGGTCTTTGATAATCAAAAGCGTTTTTTGGAAAATGCTGCGCATGAATTACAGACACCATTGGCTGTTGGAATCAACAAACTCGAACTTGTGCTTGAAAACTCCCATCTAAATGAAGATGATACGGTTCGAATCGTAGAGGCAAAACGTTCTTTGCAACGGATGGTAAACCTCAATAAGAGTTTGTTAACGCTTTCACGTATCAACAATCAACAATACGCCGGCAACGATAACGTACTAGTTAATACAATAGTCCGAGATTTATTAATGGATTACGAAGATGTATTGCAATACAAAGATATCAAAGTGGATTTTCAGGAGAAGGGAGAGTTCCTAGTGGATGCGAATACCGATTTGATGCAGATTTTATTTTCGAATCTGTTGAGCAATGCAATTAAGTATAATTTGAAATCGGGATCGATTGCTATAGATATTTCTAGTAATGCTATTTCTGTTTCCAATACCAGCACAGAGCGAGCCTTAAATCCAGATTATATCTTTGAACGATTTTATAAAGGCAATCAAGATCATAATTCTAATGGTCTAGGCCTGTCTATTGTGCATACTATTCTGGAGAAATACCCTCCTTTAAAGATTCAGTACGCTTACCAAAATAATATGCAAGTGTTTGAAATTAAAAAAGTTGAGTAATTTTTTTTAAATAGGTTCGATTTTCCCAAATCTTTCCCAAATCTGTTCTGAATTTTGTAGTGTAATCAAAAGGATAACAGATGAAAACAATGTTTAAAACACTTTCAGTAATAGGATTAATGGCAGCAAGTTTAGCTGTTAATGCCCAAGATAAAATTATTCAATTATCTCAATTGCCTAAGCAAGCGCAAACTTTCTTAAAAGCGCACGGTGCTACAAATGGTATTTCCTATATCAAAATGGAAGATGAGCTTTTCAAAAAATCATACGAAGTAAAAATGAATGATGGCTCGGAATTTGAATTTGACAAAAATGGAAATTGGAAAGAAATTGATTTGAAACATAAAGCTGTACCTGCGGCGTTAATTCCACAGCCTATTAAAGTTTATGTAGCGAAGAGCTTTCCAAATAACAAGATTGTGAAAATCTCGAAAGAATCTTCTAAATATGAAGTAGAATTGTCTAATGGATTGGATCTGGAATTTAATTCTAAAGGAAAATTCTTACGTATTGATGATTAATTATTGAATAACACACTAATATATAGACTATGAAAAATTTATTTTCTAAAATCGCTTTGTTATCTGCAGTCGTATTTACAATGACTTCATGTGATAAAGACGATCAGTTAATTTCAAATGAAGAATTACCAACAGTATCTAAAACTTTCGTAAACGAATATTTTGGAAGTGCTAAAATTATCTCCACTGTCAAAGACAAAGAAGGCATGTCATCTTATGAATATGAAGTGAAATTAGATAATGGTGTTGACATTAAATTTGATAATGCAGGTTTATGGCAAGATGTAGAAATGAGAAATGACACACAAGCATTACCTAATACAGCTTTTATCTTACCCACAATTGTTGATTATGTTACGACTAATTACGCATCAGCTGGTATAAATGGTATCGATAGAGAGTTGAATGGTTTTGATGTAGAATTGACGAATGATGTGGATTTAGTATTCGACAAAGAAGGGAACTTCATCCGTATTGACAGATAATCCTAACACATACACTATAATTTCATTTTGGTAAATGAGGAAAGGGACAACCACTGTTGTCCCTAATTTTTTTTATAATATTCCAATGTCGCTCTTATTGGCTTGTTTTGAAATTTTATTTACGAATACAGAACTTATATTTCATATTGAAATTGTATTCTTTCCCTGGTTCTAAGATAAATTGTGGGAATGCTGACTGATTTGGATGATCGAGGTGATGCTGCGCTTCGAAACAAAAACCACCATTTTCTAAATATTTTTTACCTGATTTACCTAAATCATCTGATAAATAATTGCCAGAATAAAGATGTACAGTAGGGTAATCTGTATACAATTCCAAAGTAATACCTGACTCAGGACTATAAGCTGACGCAGCTACTTGAGAGTACGCATTTTCATTGATGTAGCTGTGGTCAAAACCTTTGGCAATATGTAATTGATTGTCTTCAGCACCAATTCTATCCGCTATTTTAGCTTCTTGTGTAAAGTCGAATACTGTTCCAGTAACATCTTTCAAATGTCCTGATGGCAACTGATTTTCATTTATTTCAATCAATAGGTTCGAATTAATTTGAACGAGATGATTCAGAATATCGCCATTTCCTTCTCCATTTAGATTGAAATAAGCATGATTCGTTAAATTGATAATAGTACGTTTCTCAGCAGTCGCTCTAAAATTAATTATGATTTCGTTATCATCAGTTAGTTCGTAGGTAACCGAAATTTTTGCTTCCCCTGGAAACCCAGCCTCACCGTCAGGTGATACATAATAAAAGGTTACTTTTTTACGAAAACTCACTTGTCTATCCCACACTTTCGTATGAAATCCTTCTGGCCCACCATGCAAGCAATTAGTTCCATTGTTTTGCGGTAAGGTGTATTCTTGTCCATCAATTACGAATTTACCATTAGCGATGCGGTTGGCAAATCTACCAATTGTGGCACCATGATATAATTCTTTAGCCTTTAGATAACCTTCTATGCTATCAAATCCCAATACCACATCGATTAAATTGCCATTCTTGTCGGGTACTAAAGCACTAACAAGTCTTGCACCATAGTCTGTCAATGCGATTTGCATTCCAGCTCTATTTTTTAAAGTAAATAAGTGGGTGTTCTTACCGTTTAGATTTCCTTCAAATTTCTCTACCTCGGGTAATATATAGCTAGTGCTCATTAGTCTAATTGATTATACTTTTTGCTAAAAATAAGAAAAAACGTTGACAAGATGAAGAAAAGGAATTTTTGTATTATATTTAGGAGTATGGAAAAAAAGTACGTTTACCTATCATTTGCTTTTTTGGCAATCCTGTTATTCATTTATACGTTTATTTTTGTCGATGAAACGCATCATTTGGTGCTTAATGCAGGTTGGGAGACGAATTTAATAGAAACCAAATGGCTTCTTTATTTAGTGGTGGGTATAGGTATTTGCTTGTGGGGCTTTTATCATTTTTTTGGTTCAATTTTATATAGCGAAGGCCTGATTTATCTCCATTTAATATCGTATTTAATATTAGCCTTAGTCTTAATTCTTTGGGACAATAATACATTTTCTCTTCAAGAAGCTGTAGAGTCACAAACGTATAATTCTGTACATGATTTACGCAGTGATTACCACAATGTTAGCGGCCGTGAAACCATTTACCGATCTTTGTTTTGGCTATTTTTATTAATTCAGCCTATTGGTTTGGTTAATTTGTTGATGGGCTTTCTCAAGCCAAATGAAAAATAGCGCACTAATGTTATAAGTCAGAAAGCGTATATTTGTCGCTGAAAAAATCCGATATCTTAATGAACTGGAAACAACTTATATCTGCTAAACGGTGGGGCTATGAAAGACGTGAGTCACATGAGCAATTTGATGCAAGATCTGAATTTCAACGGGATTATGATCGTTTAATATTCTCCTCGCCATTTCGACGTTTACAGAATAAGACACAAGTTTTTCCTTTACCAGGAGCTGTATTTGTACACAATCGTCTGACTCATAGTTTGGAAGTCGCTTCGGTAGGACGATCTTTGGGGCGTTTGTTTTATAATTTGATGAAACAAGAATACCCTAAAATCGATGAAGAAGTACCTTATTTGCAAGAGGTAGGAAATATTATTTCTGCTGCCTGTCTATCGCATGATTTGGGAAATCCAGCATTTGGACATTCGGGAGAGGCAGCGATTTCATCTTATTTTACCGAAGGTGAGGGAAAAAAATATCAGGAGCAGGTTACACCAAAACAATGGTCAGATTTAACCCATTTCGAAGGTAATGCTAATGCATTGCGTATTTTGACACATGCTTTCAATGGGAAAGATCCAAAAGGATTTGCATTGACATATGCTACCTTAGCATCCATCGTAAAATATCCTTGCTCGGCGATTGATGGACATGTGAAAGGTAATCATCACCGCAAAAAATATGGTTTTTTCGAAGGAGAAAGAGAATCATTTGAGAAAATAGCGCTGGAATTAGGCCTACAAAAAGATCCTACCAATCCAAACGGCTATTTACGTCATCCTTTGGTGTATTTGGTCGAAGCGGCAGATGATATTTGTTATAATATCATTGATTTAGAAGATGCACATCATTTAAAAATATTGTCTTACGAAGAGGTTGAGGATTTGCTACTTCCATTGTGTGGTAGCGAAAGCCTGAAAGCGCGTTTGGAAAGTTTAGGTGATAAAGGATCAAGAGTTGAATTATTACGAGCGAAAGCCATTAATACCTTAATTCAAGGTTGTGCTTCTGTATTTGTCCAAAATCAAGATAAATTTCTTACAGGAGCTTTTGAAAGTTCATTAGTGGATGCTTTAGATACAGAAATCGTGAAACAAATGAAGAAGATTGAGAAAGTTTCTGTGGCACGTATCTATAATGCTCCGACAGTTGTGCAAATAGAAATTGCAGGTTATAAAGTAATGAATGCTTTATTGGAAGAATTTGTGCCAGCGTATTTGAAAACAAATAAAACGATGTTCGATAAGAAATTGGTGGCTATGATACCTGAACAGTTTCATACAGATAAGGAAGATGCGTATTCCAAAATACGTGCGGTATTGGATTTCGTGTCAGGAATGACCGATGTCTATGCTGTAGATTTGTATCGTAAAATAAAAGGGATTTCAATTCCTTCATTAGATTAAAGTAGATAAACAGATGTTAGATTTGAGATGAAAGATAAATAGTTAGTCTATTGTCTTTTGTCTCAAATTTCTTGTCTAAAAGATATATGAAAGTAGTAATAGCAGAAAAACCTTCCGTCGCTCGAGATTTAGCGCGTGTAATGGGGGCGAAGGATGTGAAAGATGGATATATTGAGGGAAATGGTTATGCCTTCACTTATGCTTTTGGGCATTTGGTGCAGTTGTGTACGCCTCAAGCCTATGGCTATAACACTTGGTCAGTAGCTAATTTGCCTATTATCCCACAAAAATTTGGCTTAGAGGTAAAGAAAATTCGTAAAGACGGAAAGCAAGTTGATGATACGGGCGCTTTGAAACAAGTCAATATCATCAAAGGCTTGCTGGATAAAGCTGAAGAAATCATTGTGGCAACGGATGCTGGGCGCGAGGGTGAATTAATCTTTCGCAATATCTATTATTATTTAGGATCTAAAGTCCCTTTCAAGCGTTTGTGGATTTCTTCTCAAACCGATAAAGCTATTAAAGAAGGTTTTGCTAATCTGAAAGATGGTACAGAATACGACAGCTTGTATCAATCTGCGCGTTCCCGTTCGGAATCGGACTGGTTGATTGGTATCAATGCTACCCAAGCTATTACGTTGGCTGCTGGAAATAAAGGATTATTGTCCTTAGGACGTGTACAAACGCCCACTTTGGCAATGATTTGTTCACGTTACTTAGAGAATAAGGATTTCAAACCGCAGGCTTTTTATAAGATTCAGGCAGGTTTTGAAAAAGATAATATATCGTTTAAAGCTACTTCAGATAAAATCGATAAAAAAGATGTAGCCGAAGAAACTGTTGCTAAAATAACGGTTGGTTCGGAAGCTAAAGTCGTTAAAGTGGAAGCTAAAGAAACCAAAGAACAACCTCCGTTGCTTTTTGATTTGACTTCGTTGCAACAAGATGCCAATAAAAAGTATGGTTATTCTGCAGATCAAACATTGAGTATTGCCCAAACTTTATACGAGAAAAAGGTGATTACTTACCCTCGTACAGGTTCGCGTTATATTGGTGAAGATGTTTTTGAACAAATTGAATCATTATTCCAGCATTTAGCGGACACAGCAGATGAAAGTATTGCTGCTATTTCGCGTAATTTAATTGGCGCAAAGCTTAATAAACGTTCTGTCGATGATAAAAAAGTAACGGATCACCACGCTTTATTGGTGACGGATGAGAAACCGGGTCCGATGCTCAAGGAGCAGCAAAATATCTACAATATGATTGCGAAGCGTATGGTCGAAAGTTTTTCGGAAGTCTGTTTGAAAGATATTACGACTGTGACCATTGACGCAGCAGGCGTGGAGTTGATTGCCAAAGGAACCGTGATAAAGCAATACGGTTGGCGTTTGTCTGCAGATCAAGTCGAGCTTCCTGATGAAGATAAAAACAATGATGATCAGGACAATGAAAATGCGCAGTTGCCTAAGTTGACAGCAGAAGAAATGTTGGAAATTCTTTCCCTAGAGTTATCTGAACGTTTTACGAAGGCTAGACCCATACATACTGAGGCTTCTTTATTGAAAGCAATGGAGACTTCGGGTAAGGAAATCGAAGACGAGGAGATGCGTCAGGCGATGAAAGACTGTGGATTGGGGACACCCGCGACACGTGCTGCAACGATTGAAACATTGTTTCAACGTGATTATATCAAACGTGATAAGAAGAAATTGATTCCTACGGAAAAAGGATTAGCAGTTTATAATTTGGTCAAAGACCGCTCGATTGCTAAAGTGACATTGACTGGTAAGTGGGAACAGAAATTGGAGGAAATGCGTGCTAATAAAGTGTCATATGATGTCTTTATGAAGCATATCAAGGATTATACGGTAAAAATCACCAAAGAACTTTTACAACTTCGTATGTCGATTCCGCAAGAGGAGATAAAACCCCAACAAAAAGGTAAAATCAAATGTCCAAAATGCCAGCCGGGAAATATTCATTTGTACGATAAAGTCGCGCAATGCGATCATTATGCGCGAGGTTGTGATTTTAAAATCTGGCGTACGTTAAATGGTGTTTTCCTTGAAGAGAAAGAAATGAAAAATCTCTTAGAAAAAGGCAAAACTTCAGAACTAAAAGGTGTAAAAACCAAAGAAGGTCAAACAGTGAATGCGCCTTTGGTTTTTCAGGATTTTAAAGTTAGTGTAGGATAAAGAAGGATTTATGCGTCATTTCGAACGAAACGTAGCGAAGTGAGAAATCTAATGGTAAGATATTTCTCCATTTGAGATGATGTAAACTATTTGAATGATTGTTGGATGTTTTCTATAATCTTATCGGTATGGAATACCAAACCATATATAAACATGAAGATTTCTGGAAGATAAGTTAATAGTGGGACAATTATAATTAAATAAGCATACTTCCATTTTAATTTAATTGGATTTTCAAAATTGCGAATTCCTCGTATCTTATTCCATACATTTAAAAATGTATATCTAAAATACCATATAATAAAAGCTATATAAAGCAAATAAGTTGACAGTCTAAATAAGAAACTCACTTTTAAACTATAGGGCATAATCGTAAGATCTATTATTAGAATATTTAGTATTATAGGTGTCAAAATGAGTAAACCTAAAACAAATGTTCTGTTAAAAAGTAATAGACATGCA
The DNA here is from genome assembly GCF_011043515.1 of Sphingobacterium sp. SGL-16. NCBI lineage: Bacteria > Pseudomonadati > Bacteroidota > Sphingobacteriia > Sphingobacteriales > Sphingobacteriaceae > Sphingobacterium > Sphingobacterium sp. SGL-16. The sequence goes on from NZ_JAAKGQ010000054.1 coordinate 17,796, forward strand.
GCAACAATTTGACTTATTCCTATAAAGGCTTTGAAAGGTTGATGGTCGAAAAGATACCAGCCAATTTTGAATAAGCTTAACTCTTTAATAGGCGTATTAAGTTCCTCTGGTGTAAGATTTCCGAATTGTCCACCTGTTAGCTTTCCAACTCCATAGAACATAAATACAATAAAGAATAAAATCCGAATACCTAAAATAATAAATTCCTTAAGTTCTTTTTTAGTTACCATGGCTAGCTTTGTTTTATCTAAGATGCTTTCGGTAACCATTTTCCATAGATTTTTTTATATTTTAAAAACCTTAAGGTTAGCTATTTTATTAATGAAATTTATTCAATCTTAACTGTTTTAAAGAATTCTTCAAACTTTGGTTGATTTGTTGTGAATGTTCCTGGAGTAGCGGTGAAATTGATTATATAACCAATACCATTTCTATGAATGAAATATTGCTTTGTAACATAATATTTCATTTTTATAATACTACTTGTATAGTATGCTAAAATCTCACTAGAATCTGCTTTTTGACGGTGAATTTTTTGTGCAAATCCACTTACTCTTTTATAATCTTTTTCCGCTAAGTCTTCTGCATCTTTGATGTTAGGTGATTTTATACAGGTAATAGATACGGAGTTTTCTATTTCCTCCTTTTCCATTTCGGAATATAATTTTGGCATACCCCAAGCTATAATCATATAATTACTCGTAGGTGCTGGAGTTTCCTTGTAAACTGACCATTCCTTAGGAATAACAGCTTCAAATCCGAAATCTTTATTTAAGTATTGTTCTTGACCATTAGTTGTTGATAAAAAGACTAATAGGGTAAGTAAAAGAAGAGTTTTTTTCATTTTGAAGGATTATAATAGGTTATTTATCCAATTAAATATACAATAATTAATTTAATTATATAGATTAATCAATTACCCCAAAATGTCCAAGTGTATTATTAAAATACGAAAGGTTTATTGTGTTGTGCTATAGTTTTAGTATGTGTATACTAATAGCTTTGCATAAGTATTTTTATTCGATCTCTTTTTTTATCATCTCCTTTACCAAGAAATATTGTGCTAGGACATAAGTCATCATCACAACTAAGCTACCCCATAAGGATTCTTGATAGAATATATTTATTGCCAAAATCGAGTCCGATAGAACAAATAATCCAGCGCCAATAATTAACCATTTCTTATTGGTGCCAAGAGCTACATATAGCATTGTGCCAATGGTGATTGCATATAAGAATACTGGTGTTTTCATTGCTCCTAAATGCGGATATAAGAAACTACATAAGCCAATTATAAAAAGCAATATTGCAGGAAGGTACAATAAGTTTTGTCTTTTGAATAGCTTTTTGAAGGTTAAAATATAGAGAATATGTGCGATTAGAAAACTTGCTAGACCTGCAAATAAATCCTCCCGAAAACATTAAAAATAAGTCACCGAAGAAACTTAGTACTAAGCCTGATATAAATAACCACTTCTTCTTCTTAACACTACAAGCATAGTAACTAATGAGAATCGGAATCAATAAAGGCTTTGTAAAAGAACCGTAAGTATGTACTTAATTCAAAACCTATGATTACTTGGTCAAGAATTAAAACAATTATTAATAAGAGCAGATGTACTCGCTCATTTTATTCCGATGTCAATTCTTCTTTATTCAACACCTTATTCAACTGTTCCATATCCAGTTCATTTTCCCATTTCGCCATTACAAGACCTGCGGTAGCATTTCCAATAATATTAGTTAATGCACGTGCTTCACTCATAAAACGGTCTATTCCGAATACAATAGCAATCGATTCTACTGGAATATGCCCAACAACAGGCAGAGTAGCAGCTAGGATAATAAATCCTGAGCCTGTAACACCTGCAGCACCATTAGACGTGAAAGTTAGGACGAATAATAAGAAAAGTTGTTCACTTAATCCCATGGGTTGGTTGATAGCTTGAGCCAAGAACACGGAAGCCATAGTCAGATAAATAGCAGTCCCGTCAAGATTGAATGAATACCCAGTTGGTATAACCAAGCGAACTACGGATTTATTACATCCTGCGCGTTCTAGTTTCTCCATTATTGCGGGTAACACAGATTCTGAAGATGAAGTGCCCAATACAATTAGAAGTTCTTCTTTAATGTATTCTAAGAATTTCCATAGATTGATTTTATTGCGATATAGGATTAATCCTATAAAAACGAATATATAAATTAAACAAGCTACATAAAACCAAAGCATCATCATGCCTAGAGATTTTAGGATATCTAATCCATATCGACCAACAGTAAATCCTATGGCCCCCATAGCCCCTAAAGGTGCTACTTTCATAATCATTTTGATGACTAAGAAAATACCATCAAGAAAAGATTGGAAAACAACTTTTACAGGCTCTGCTTTTTCACCCATTTTAGCAAAAGCAAAACCTAATAATATTGCAAAGAATAATACTTGAAGAATGTTTCCCTCTGCTAAGGAGCCAATAATGTTATTAGGAATGATGTTGAGTAAGAATTGAACTATACCTTTTTGCTCTTTGCCTCCTTCAATGTAATTTCTTACTTGAGAAGTATCGAGATGCGCTACATTGATATTCATTCCAGCACCAGGTTGAGCTAGATTGACAACGAGTAGTGCTATAAACATAGCTGTAAAAGTGGTAATTTGAAAATAGATCATCGACCGAATACCTATTTTTCCCACCTTTTTTACGTCCTGCATTCCTGCAATACCCAATACTATACTACAAAAGATTAATGGAGCAATAATCATTTTGATAAGCTTGATAAAACCATCACCAAAAGGTTTCAGTGCAACGCCTAAATCGGGATAAAAATGACCTAAAGCAATACCAATTAGGATGGCAATGATTACTTGGAAATATAAGGTTTTAAAAAGCTTCTTCATGTGATGGTTTTAGGTGTATGCATTATTTATGAGCCTAAAATAACTTTAATTTTTGCAACTTGAAAGCGCTAAAGATGTCTTGCTCTTTAAAAGTATTATTTTTTTCGTCACTTCATCGTAATAAGGAAAAGTAAGGATTCAATAACGTACGAATTGTATTACCTTTGCTCTCGATATGACAACAAAACTCTACAATCCATTTTTAGATTTCAAATTTGATAATACGACGTGTTTTTTGACAGGAGAGAAGTTGACTTCGGCAGATGAGAAGATTCAGGTGTTTCCAGTTTGGATGATGCATGCTTTTTTTTTGGAGGAGAAACCATTTAAAATGTTGGATGAAAGTTTTGTGACGTACAAGCAGTTGCAACTACCTTGTTCCGCGAATGCAGCCTTGGCTTTTGAACAAGTTGAATCACAAGTCGAGCGTGCGATGCAAAATGGATACGCTGCGGTGAAGGAACTTTCGCAAGAAACTCTTTTTCAATGGGTAGCCAAAATATTGTATGGTGTTGTGTTTAATGAGATTCAAGCTGGTATTCGTCAAGCGGTGATGTCTGGTGAAGAGATGAATTTCTCACAAGCTTTGGTACATAAATTCCGTAATCTGCATGCTATGTTGCAGTCTATTGTTGTTCCGATGGAATTTGAGCATAAAAATCCTTTTACGGTTCAGATTTTTGAGGTAGATAATGCGGATAATACATTTTTGTATCGTGATGAAATCAATACGTTGATTTTCTCCTTGCGTATGAAGAATTTTGCGATTATTGCGACACTGCAAGATAATGGTACGCATGCGATTTATCATGACGAAGTGTTAGCAAAAGTTGAAGGTAAGAAATTGCATCCAGTGCAATTTGAGGAAATTTGTGCAAGATATTTCTATTCGGCTTATTTATTCAATCGCTTGCCAGAGTATACTTACATGGAAACTCCGCAAAAAGTCTTTGTAGAACCAATGCCGTTGAATGATTGGACACTCAAACCAATCTTTGATAACTGGGTAGTGAAAACTTACGGACAGGTATTGGAGAATTTCTGGAAACCGTGGGGGTTCTTATTGTTCGAAATCATTCAAAATCCTGAAAAGCCAATGTCTTTTATTGAAGACGAAAACGGCAATTTTAGAACGGATATTGACTTAACAAAAGGATAATTACTTATTCTTTATCTTTTTGTACTTCCGTGAAGTTGTAAAGGCTTGTTTTTTATTTGTTTCTGCAACTTGCTGCTTTTTAGCTTGATTGTTATAATAAGCAATCAATGCTGAGGGCCCTATTACAGGAATAGTTAAAGCAATAAAGGTTAAGATAAGCTGGCCACCAGTCGCATTCTTCAATTTGAATAACCGAAACAACATGATGCCAGTAAGCGCCATGTGTATCAGCAATACAATATTTACTAAAAGTCCCTTATTTATATCCATAGGGACAAAGATAAGGATATCTAACTTATTCGAATCATTAATTAATTCAATCGATACGCTGTTTTATTTCCAGTTTTATTCTCGTTCACGCTGTTTTGTACCTTGCTTTTCTTAATATAAATGTGAAAAGTCGTGCCTTGACCGATTTCTGATTCTACTTCTAACGACCAGCCTAAGCTCTCTACAAAATCATAACAAAGCAACAGTCCAATTCCAGCTCCTTGTTCATTTAATGTGCCTTTCGTACTTTTTCTGGATTCGTCATGAAGAAACATCTTTTGTAAATGGTCGTCCGAAATTCCAACTCCATTATCTTTTATGTAGAAATCCCAAACAATATGTTTATCATGAGCACCAATTTCAATTTCTTGGTAAAACTCACTGTATTTAATGGCGTTGTGGAGTATATTTCGAATCACAAATTCACAGCGCATTTCATCTCCTGTAATAATAAATTCTTTTGGCAGATTATTTCTTACATGTAATTGTTTTACTCTTATACTGGAGGATAATGTGATTATACATTTTTCTGTTATCAAATTTAAGTCAAAATCTTCCCATTTGACCGAATTGGATTTCATCTGTGCTTTAGACCAAAATAGGAGATCATTGAGCAAATTAGATGTGATATCCAATTCTTGTTTGACATTACTCATCAAATAAGCATAATTTTCTAGTGAGAGCTGCTGCTCTGTTGACATCTGTACGATTAAGTTAAGGGAATTGATGGGCGATTTAAGGTCATGCGAAATGATCGAAAACAATTTTGCCTTAAAAGCTTCTGATTGTTTTAACATGTTGTTTTGTTCGTACAATTGAGCAGCTTGTTGCTTGATAGATTGTTCGGATTTTGAAATCGCTTTATTTTTCTTGATTAGATTCAAAATAAGTAAGAGTAAAGCTAAAGCGAAAACTGAAGATATTATGCTAATTAACTTGTTTTTTTCTGCTTTATCTTGTGCTATTTTATTTTTTAATGAAAGATTGGCATTTTCTAATTCTTTCTTCTCTGTCTCGTATTTGATATTGAGCTCTTCTCGTATTTTTTGACGAGAAAGAAGTAGGCTGTTATAGTTAGTTTCTTGGACAGAATCGATTTCCTGCGTATTAGATCTCAAATTTCGGATTTTGTCCCGTAAAATAACCATCTCCTCATCATACATATTCAAAATGTGAAAGGCTTTATTATTTGCAATGTAGCTATACAAATCATCTAAGGTTTTTTCTGCTAATTCCGCATCCTTTTGAGCAAGCGCAATTTTACTTATATACATTTTACTACTTCCAACAGCTTCATCATTCTTATAATGAAGAGCTAACTCATTAGCTTTCTCGGCAAAATGCAAGGCTTTTGTGTAATCTTTGGCTTCAAAATAAACCCCTGCCAAAATGCTGTAAGTTTTTTCTAAAGTGCGATCTGTGCTAAGTTTTTCTTTGTATAAAATTGCTTCTTTTAAATGTTTTATAGCGGCATTCTTATCTTTATCCTTGCCTGTTTCGAGATATTTATCTTCATAATAATTTCCTAGATTATTGTTTAAACTGGATAATAACTTGATGTTATTATATTTTAAAGCATAGTCGCGGCTTTTGTGGTAAAATTTGATGGCTTGCTCTTTATCTTGGCCTCGATAATATACATTACCTATATTCAGCAAGGTTTCGGCCATTCCTAAAGTGTCTTTTTTTTCTTCCCTTATCTTGAGTATTTCATAATGACGGCCAATGCTTTCTTCATGTCTATCAAGTATGAATAGGCAAACTGCTTCCAAATTCATACAGCGGGTCATTAGATGAGTGTGTTCTGTTTTGGAAAAATATTTTGTTCCCAATTTCGCCCATTGTAATGCATTTTTAGTGTCATTAGCATAATTATTACGTGCAAGATCATAATATATCTGACCATTTATGGAATCAGGATTAGTCGGGTGTACACGTTTTAATAAACTATCGACATTAATCGATTGCCCATGAAGTAATGGCATGCATAATACAAGGCTAATTAAAACTACGAATAGTTTTGTTATTTGGTTTGGTAGCATGATAGGTTATAATGTAGTAATCAAATATAAATAATTATATCTAAAAATTCATTTTCACCCAATCCATTGTTATTCAATAAAAAAGGCTTGTCTATTTAGAGGACACTGAAAAAGTTTCTAT
>NZ_JAAKGQ010000055.1:0-23016 GCF_011043515.1 Sphingobacterium sp. SGL-16
TTGAACTCTTTGCTCACAAGGTAGTCAAACCATGACGGATTCATTTAAAACTAAAAAAGCCGCCTCAATTATTTTGAGACGGCCTCTTTTTTATGGAAATCAATCGCGATAAACATCATATTGATAAATAACAAATATAAACTATTAAATCGCTCTATTATGATGTTTTTTAAATCATTGATTTTCTCAAAAGATTGGACAGATATAGTATTTGCCAATCGCAATAAAGAATACGGTGCTTATCAACTTCGACAAATGTCAGGAAAAGCTACAAATATGGCTTTATTGATTGTTGCAGCGACAGTAGGTGGCTTGTGCGGAATATCATTCGTCAGCAAATCAGATGGAAATGATTTAATGATTGTAAAAGAAGAATTTAGTCCAGCTTTTGAAGTAGCTCCCGAGCTAGAATTGCCAGAAGAAATTATTACTCCGGAACCGAAGGAAGAAAAAGCACAGCAAGTAGCAAAAGATGTTTCAGCTAGAGATTTGGTGAAATACACTGAAATAAATCCAACTGATAAGACAAAGACCTCGGAAGAAATCGCTACAGAGACGGAAGTTTTAGATAAGAATAAATTGTTAGCTTCTTTCAATGCGAAAGGACAGAAGAGAGGAGAGTTGATTACTCGAGGAACTTTTGGCACTAAAACACAAGATGGAGGAACTCTGGGAAAATCGACAGGAGATGTAGATGGCACTAATGCCTATGGTAATGAACCTTTCACCAGTGTAGAGATTATGCCTGAACCGATTGGTGGAATGAAGGAATTTATAAATTGGATTTCTAAAAACTATACCTTCACTCAGTCTGCTATTGATAATGAAGTCAAAGGACTGATACAAGTGAAATTTGTAGTCGAAAAAGATGGAAGCTTAAGTTCTTTTGAAGTAGAACGAGATATGGGCTACGGGACAGGAAATGAAGCTATCAAATTGCTGAAAACAGCGAAAAAATGGAATCCTGGTATCCAAAATGGTCAAAGGGTACGGGTGGCATTTTCGTTACCTATTCGGTTGGCAACTCAATAATAGATAAATTTTCGGAAGGAGCAATTATTATTTTTTTGCTTCTTCCGAACTTATTCGGATAAAAATAGGATGGTTAGGATCTTTATTCTCCCAAGTAGGTCCATTTTTCAGCAATTCAATAAGAATAGCATTCATCTTTGGATTAGAAGATGTTTTTACTTCAATATTCGTAGGTCGCATCAACAAATCTAAATCAAAGGATATATTTGCATTATAAGTTTTAAAACCTTTTTTTCTAAGCTGTTCTTTTATATAAGAATTAAATGATGTCCATCCGTTCGAAGGATTCCCATTCTGAATAGTTTTTGTAGCGAGGGCCTCAATAGCATCAGAGGATGATATGATTCTAGAATCTCCAAAGTTTTTGTTTGCTAAGGCGTTACCATTTATTAACACCTCACTTATGGAGTTTTCAGTCTGTTTTTCTTTTATATCCATTCTATTCTCTTGCGCTTGACGGGCTAATACTGCGGATAGATTGGCTTTTGTTTGAGGATCTAAATCTAATCTTTGTAGATCGGCTTGTGTCTTTGCTAATGATGAAGAAGTAGCTTGTTCAGTAGAAATAGAACCAACCTTTGAAGATAGTATTTCAGTTTGCGTTGGTTTGACTTCACCTCGATATGTCGTAATAATCTCAACATCATTGGTATTTCTATTGACATATTTTGGACCTTCTATGACGACCTGCATCTTAGGTTTAGCCGAATAAACCATTATTTTCTTGGGATCAAGAGTTTGTTGTTTATTGGTATTTTTCTCTCTTTTGATACTATTTTGACTTTCTGCCACCTCTTCATTTGCTTCTTCCTGTTTGTAAGCTATTAAGGAAGAATCAGGGACAATACGGGTTACTTCCGTATTTTCCTCAATCTGTGTATTCTCAAAAGATGTATTTACTATAACATCATTTTTTGGGGTCGTATTTAGAAAATATATAACCCCAAATGAAAGAACTGCAATAATTGAAGCTGCTGCAAATAGTTTCTTCAATGTAAATATCTTGACAGATTTTTTTGTGGTAGTTCGGGATTTAATCTTAGCCTGCAAATCTGCTGTAGGAATAGAGCTTTTTAAAAATTTTTCAGTTTCCAAACCTTCGATGATATCCATGAGCATTTCGTCCTCATGCATAGCACGCTCGATCTCATACATTTCTGTATGAGTGAGTTCGCCATTCACATATTGACGTAAGTAATTTATATCTTTACTATATTTGCTCATCCGATTTCTCCATGCAATTTTTCAAATTCCTTTTCCCATTCTGAATATAGCTCTTCACATCATTCATCGAGAATCCTGTTATTTCTACCACTTCCTTGTAGCACTTTTGATTGATGAAAAATAAATCAATACTAATGCGCTGTTTTTCGGGAAGTTTCTGTATACACTTTTCTAGCTGCGATAATCGTTCCTCTTTTTCTGCATAGTCTTCTTGTGGATGCAGATTAGTCGGAAATTCCACAAATTCGTCTGTAGAAATTTCAATCTTCTTTGAAGACCGCAATTCCATCAAACAAAAATTCTTGGCTACGACATATAACCATTTCGGAAAATCTTGAATGGTCTGCTTTTTTATTTTGACTATAAGTTGTTCAAAAAGTTGCATTACGGCGTCTTTGCTTTTCTCTTCATCCTTAAAATAACGAAGACAAACGTAATACACCATCTCGCTATGTCGCGTATATAGCTCACCCAAAACATTTAAATCTTCGCTGGAAGTATATTTTTCCAACAAGGATTCATCAGATTCTTTGGAAAGGGATGAGCCATTTAGTTTCATAATCGGCATGAAAATAATTTTTTTTTCTTGATTATGGAAATTTCATTTTTTCTGCATCCGTTAGGAAAATTAAATAATGATTCAATATGAAAAGGCTACTAATAATATGTATGGTTCTATTTGCTATAGTAGCAAATGGCCAAAGTTTGATCGAAATTAAAGGCACTATAACGGATAAATATTCAAAAGATCCTCTTGCAGGTGTATTTGTGCAATCAACAAAACAAAAACATGTATTGAGCAATGAAAAGGGAGAGTTTTCCATTTCGTCTTTCAAAGGAGATACCTTACGTTTTGAGTTTTTAGGTTATAAAACATTGGAATATGTTGTCAAAAATGAAGAAAGCCACCAAATATCATTACAACAATTGCATACGGCTATAGATGAAGTGGCAGTAGTAGCATATGCTCCTGTTGCCAAAAAAAATCTTACTGGTAGTGTTTCTGCTTTACAAGGTAGAGTTGCTGGAGTTGTTGGAGCATATAATAGTGTTGGGAATAGTAGCAATTTAATGATTAGAGGAATAGGTAGAGTAGAAAAGAACACAGAATCTTACAAAGGTTTTGATGAAAATAAGTTTATTAGTCCTCTGAAAGAGGCACTTTCCACCTTTGCAGCAGATGTGGACGTTGCTTCTTATAATAACGTAAAGCGTTTTTTGAATCAGGGAACTTTACCTCCTGTGGATGCAGTCCGTGTCGAAGAAATGATCAATTATTTTCAATACGATATGCCTTCGCCAAAAGGGGATAATCCAGTCGCAATTAAAACAGAGTTAGCTACATCACCGTGGAATGCCAAACACCAGCTATTACGCATTTCTTTAAAAGCTAAAGATATTTCAAAAGACAATCTACCAGCATCGAATTTTGTGTTCTTAATTGATGTGTCGGGTTCGATGTACGATGCGAATAAGTTGCCTTTGGTAAAATCTTCTTTAAAACTATTGGTAGATCAGCTTCGTGACACGGATAAAGTGGCTATCGTGACTTATGCTGGCAATGCGCAGGTACGTTTGGAAAGCACTTCAGGAGATCAAAAGATGAAAATTAAAGAAATAATTGATGGATTAGAAGCGGGAGGTTCGACTGCAGGAGGGGATGGATTGAAAATGGCTTACAAGATTGCCCGTCAAAATTTCTTAAAAGATGGAAACAACAGAATTGTAATGGCTACAGATGGGGATTTCAACGTGGGAGCATCCAGTGATTCGGATATGGAAAAATTAATTGAAAGAGAACGGGAGTCAGGCGTGAATATTTCGATTCTAGGGTATGGAATGGGAAATTATAAAGACAGTAAATTGGAATTATTGGCCAATAAAGGGCGTGGTAATTATGCATATATCAATGATATTTCAGAAGCGCGCAAGGCAATGATTTCTGAGTTTGGTGGAACAATGTTTACGGTGGCTAAGGATGTGAAAATTCAGGTGGAATTCAATCCTAAATATGTTCAATATTATAGATTAGTAGGTTATGAAAACAGATTGATGGAAGCCGAAGACTTTAACAATGATAAGAAAGTTGGTGGAGATATGGGCGTCGGTCATGTGGTAACGGCTATCTATGACATTATTCCAGTAGGAGTGAAAAGCGAAGAAGTCGGGAATGTTGATCCGTTGAAATACCAAGAGAATAAGACAAAGACTGTTTCCAATTATTCTACAGAATTAGCAACTGTTAAATTCAGATATAAAGATCCTCAAGGTGAAAAATCTAAACTTCAGGAACAAGTAGTTTTGTATAATGAGTTGAAGCCGATGAGTGAGGATTTTAATTTTGCGACAGCAGTAGCTGAATTGGGGATGTTGTTGCGCAATTCTTCGCACAAGCAGCAAGCAAATTTTGATTCCTTAATCCAGCGTGCGAAAAAAAGTAAAGGTAAAGACGATGAAGGTTACCGGGCTGAATTTATCAAAATAGCTGAAAATGCTAAAGCTTTGATGAAAAGTAATGATTTAGTTAGAAACTAGTTTTTAGTAAAATGTCATGCAGAGTACAGTGAAGCATGACATTTTACTTTATTGTAAAGGCTCTGACTTCTTTCTATAATTTATCCAAACTACGACAGCCAAGATAAATGCAACACCAAACCATTGTATGACGGAAACATTTTCATGTAATACAAAATAAGACATCATTACGGCTACAGGTAATTCCACCGCACTCAAAATACTGCCTAGTGCTAAGTCAATTTTAGGCATCCCGAAAGCGAATAGAAAAGGAGGAAGTACTGTTCCAAATACGGCTAATAATATTCCATATTTGTAAATCTGAAAATCTACAGTAGTTTGTAAAAGTGAGAACGGTTGTAATACGGCAAATATCATTATGCACGCTCCAGTCACCATTAGGGCACTTTTCTGAACAGGGGGATAATCGTTGCCAACTTTTCCATTTACCATGATAAAAATTGAATAGGCTAAAGCAGCAAGTAATCCATACAAAATTCCTAAAGGTGATATATCTTGAATAGAAGATTCTAATGCACCTGTTGCAAATAAAGTGGCTATGAGGATTAAAACTATGCCTATTGTCTGTTTCTTATTTGGCTTTTGCTTAAAAACAAGAAAGTTTATTAATGCTCCAATCCAAATAAATTGCATCAACAATACAATAGCAATGGAAGCAGGAACTAATTGTACACATTTGTAATAGATCACACTTACTACTCCAGTAGATACACCTGCTAACATGATCTTCCATGCTGCTGTATGTCGTGGATATTTTGAAAAGTCAGCTTTTCCGCCCTTCATCAACCCGAACAATATCCACAATATTAACATACCTAATAAGGCTTGTACTCCTGTCACTTCGCCTAGAGAGAATCCCGCTGCATACGCTTTCTTCACAAAAGTAGATAGTACACCAAAGCTGGCTGCCCCTACAAATACCGCTATCGCACCTTGTAATCGTTTCATGCCGCAAAAATAGCTAACTAATGTGGATAAAAAGAATTACTTATTTTATATTGGTACTTGTAGATTAGTAATCAAAACAATAATTATGAGAAAATTGCGTATTCTTTTCCTTCCATTTTTTGTATTGCTGATATTCAGTTCCTGTGGAGCGAAAAGAAAATCTACAGTTTCTGGATCAACTAAATCCGCGATAGAAAAACCTTCAGTAGGTAAAAGAGCGAATATCAAGCAATATTATTCGGAATTATTGAATACGAATCCGAAAGAGCTGAATGAAAATCTTTATGAATTTATTGACGAATGGATTGGCAGTCCTCATCGTTTAGGGGGACAAAATAAAGATGGTATAGATTGTTCGGGATTTGTAGGTATTATTTATCAACAGGTTTATCACAAAACTTTGCCTCGCTCTTCACGTGATATGGCAGAAGTTGTCAAGCGCAAATACGACGACCAATTAAAAGAGGGAGATTTAGTCTTCTTTTCTTTTGGAGGAAAAACAATAGATCATGTAGGCATCTATTTGCATAATGACAAATTTGTGCATGTATCGACGAAGCAAGGCGTGGTAATTTCCAATTTAAAAGATACTTGGTACTACAAATATTTTACGCGCTGCGGTACACCTCAAGTATAAGGTTCTCGAAGTAATACGAATGTCAATTGTCATCCTTATTTCCCATTCGCACGAATAATGGTGACAATTTGTGTATTTTTGTCACCATATTTTATTTAATATCATGACTAGTAAATCAAAAAGAATCTTTTTAGCTATTTGTATTATAGTGCCATTTATCGTGTACTGTTGGATATATTATTCTTCGATGGTAAAAAATGCACCTTACCGTTTTGCGGATTTTGAATCTCTTGAACTGACTTACGGTACGCCAGATTCAATGTTCAACAAATACGATTCTAAAACTGCATTATATCAATATGTGACGACAGATAACCGTGTGCTTACAGATACTGTTCGTATGCGCAAAGATGATTTGTTGTATTTACATCGTAAAGCCATGGAATTAGGCTTTTGGAATGTTGACGATGATATGACTACCAAACGTGAGAATCCGAATGAAGGAAAAAATATTCCACGCTATATTTTAAAATATACTTATAAAGAGAAAACAAAAGAAGTGACTTTAGATGCGGATTATCCAGGTACGGAGAAAATGAAAAATGCAGCTAAATCTACTATAGATGCAGTTATAACAATGATAGCTGAAGCAAAGGCAAGATAATTTCCGCGTCATTTGAAAAGGAAATAAATCATTACAAATATGAATAGATCTTTCAGCAAACTTCAGAAAGACAAAAGCATAAAAAAGGGAAATCAATTTGATTTCCCTTTGCTATATCTTAATGATTTACGTTTTCTAAAGCTTTTGGATCGTGTTTGTGTTTGAATAGTATTGCAAATGCAATCACAATAACCAAAGTATATCCTGCAAAAGTTAGCCAGATGTTATGCCAATCTTTTAGATAGATAACTTCACTAAATACTCCATTTTCGATAGAAACACCCTTGCTGCTGATAAATTCAAGGAACTTCGAATTGTCCGATGAGGTTTCTAATCTTGCAGCTAAGTCATTCACATTGCTAAATCCATCCGTGAAATATTTATCAATTAACCAGCCTGAAGAAATGGAACCAAAAACTGCCCCAAATCCATTTGTCATCATCATAAATAAACCTTGAGCTGAGGATCTAATTTTAGAGTTAGTAGAACTTTCGACGAAAAGAGAACCCGAAATATTGAAGAAATCAAATGCCAATCCGTAAACAATACAAGAAAGGATAATCATCCACAATCCCCCTGATGGATTTCCAAACGCAAATAATCCAAAGCGTAATACCCATGCTACCATCGCAAACAACATCACATTACGAATACCAAATCTTTTCAAAAAGAAAGGAATAGCAAGGATAAATAAGGTCTCTGAAATTTGAGAAATAGACATGATAATGGTCGATCCTTCAACCACTAGAGAGTTAGCATATTTTGGATAAAAGGCAAATTCACTTAAAAATACATCTCCATACGCATTTGTCAACTGCAATGCCGCGCCCAAAAACATAGAGAAAATAAAGAACAAAGCCATTTTGTAATTGGCAAAAAGTTTGAAAGCTTCTAAACCCAACAGTTCTGTCCATTTTGAATTTTCACGAATTAAACGTTGCGGTGGACATTTTGGAATCATAAACAGGGAATACAATGCCAGAGTAATCGATCCTGCTGCAGCAATGTAAAACTGTAATTCCGTTGCTTTGTTGCCCGAAAGGTTTGTAATCCACATTGCAGTGATGAATCCTACAGTTCCCCATACACGAATAGGAGGGAAAGCCTTGATCAAATCATATTTTGCCGCAGTCAATGAACTGTATGCTATAGAATTGGATAATGCCAATGTGGGCATATAGCAACACATAGCTGCAAGTATAACGGTGAAGAATGTGTTTGGATTGTCGACTTTGGCAAGGTAGATTAAACAAAGTGCGTAGAGAAAGTGAAGAAGCGAATACAATTTTTCCGCATTGAACCAACGGTCGGCTATAATTCCTATTAAGGTTGGCATAAAGAGTGATGCAATACCCATCGTGGCGAAGATTGCCCCAAACTGTGTACCATCCCAACCCTTAGTTCCGAACCAATAGTTAGCTATTGTAATTAACCATGCTCCCCATACAAAGAACTGTAGGAAGTTCATGATGGTGAGTCTTAATTTGATAGACATAGTATTAATTTATGATTTTCTTTTTTCTATTTCGTCACGAATTTTAGCTGCGACTTCGTATTGCTCGTTAGCAATAGCTTTTTCTAGTGTGCTTTCCAATTGTTCCATCGTCAGGGAGGCATATGGAGAAACCTCTTTAGGCTTTTGGAATTCTTGTTTTGGTTTGGATATTTCGGATTCCGAAGTGCTTGCTGAGCTCATATTTTCTAAGAAAGCGAAATCATTACTTTCAATTACAATACCAGCAGCAGCCATGATGAAATCATACGTGTAGATCGGACATTCAAATCTAACTGCTAAAGCTACGGCATCCGATGTGCGTGCATCAATTTCGTGTGTTTGATTACCTTGACTACAGATTAATTTGGCAAAGAAGATTCCATCGACAAGATTGTATATCAATACTTCATCTACTGAAATATCAAAAGTATCGGCAAATGATTTGAATAGGTCATGCGTAAGCGGACGACTAGGGGTCATCTTTTCGATTTCAACAGCTATAGCTTGTGCTTCAAAACTACCTATGATAATAGGAAGGCGTCTGTTGCCGTTAATTTCGCCCAAGACAAGTGCATATGCTCCTGATTGTGTTTGGCTATATGACAAGCCAACGATATCTAACTTAAGTTTCTTCATCCGAACACCTTCAATGATACAAAGATGTGAATATTAATGCCAAAAAAAAAGTAGCACGTACATTTTTTGTCCGTACTACCTTAATTATAGATATGTTTTTGTTTAGTTACCTTTATATGCTTTTAACGCTTCAATCAATTTTGGAACTATAACGAAAGCATCTCCTACGATGCCATAGTCCGCCACTTTGAAGAATGGAGCTTCTAGATCCTTATTGATTACCACAATGGTTTTAGAAGAACTAACGCCCGCTAAATGCTGAATTGCTCCTGAAATACCAATCGCGATATATAAATTTGGACTTACGACAATACCTGTTTGTCCTACGTGCTCCGAATGAGGACGCCATCCGGCATCCGAAACTGGTTTTGAGCATGCTGTAGCAGCACCTAATACATTCGCTAACTCTTCGACCATGGCCCAGTTTTCGGGACCCTTTAGTCCGCGACCTGCGGAGACAACTATATCAGCTTCTGGCAAGGAAATTTTATCTGTAGCACGTACAATATCTTTGACTATAGTACCAAAGTCCGAAGATTCTACCGGTGCATTGAAGGCTTCTACTTGTGCCGAACCACCTGTTTCCGTGGCAGCATAGCTATTTGGATTAATTGTAATGACTTTTATGGAAGAATCAACTGTTACGGATGCAATGGCCTTATTTGAAAACGCTGTTTTTGTAACTTCAAATGAATCCCCTGAAACGGTTGGTAAACTTGTCGCACCAGCAACTAACCCTGCTTCTAATTTCGTCGCAATACGAGGTGCTAAACCTTTACCGCTGAATGTATTCGAAAGTACGACTATAGATGCGTTATGCTGCTTCGCTGCAGAAGCAATAATCGATGCATAAGCTTGGTTTACAAATGTTTTTAAATCCGCGCTAGAAACATGCAATACTTTAGCAATACCATAATTTCCTAGCTTAGTTAACTCATCAGAAGAAATATCGCCGATAGCTAAAGCAATAGCTTCAGTGCCTAATTGTGTAGCAATATCTTTTCCGTAAGAAGCGACTTCAAAAGCTGACTTCTTTAACTGACCGTCTGTATTTTCTATATATACTAAAACTGACATATTCTTTCTTTTTCTAGGTTAGATAACTTTAGCTTCACTATGTAATAAATTCACCAATTCGTTGATGTTATTTTCATCAATTAATTTCACATTGCCGCGTGCTGGAGGTGTGCTGTATTTATTAAATTTAGTTAATGGTTTCACCTCGATAGGCTCAAGTACTTCCAAAGGTTTTGTTCTAGCTGCCATAATACCGCGCATATTAGGGATTTTTGGTTCAGCTACACCTTCGGCTGTTCCTACGACCAATGGTAAAGATGCTGAAACAACTTCTTTTCCTCCTTCGATTTCACGTTCAATAATAGCTTGTTCAGCTTCCACTGATAAGCCTTTTGCAATGGATACAGAAGGTAAACCCAAAAGTTCGGCGACCATAGCTGCTACTTGAGAACCATTGTAGTCAATGGACTCGCGACCGGTAAGAATTAAATCAAAGCTATTCTTTTTGACATAATCAGCAATTTGGTTGGCCACGTACCATGCATCCGCAGGGTTCGCATTTACACGTACAGCATTATCAGCACCAATAGCTAATGCTTTACGTATGGTCGGCTCTGTAGAGGCTTCGCCTACTGTAATAACAGTTACCGATCCATTAGCCCCCGAATTTGTTAATTCAATGGCTTTAGCCAGAGCAATCTCATCGTATGGATTGATAATATATTGAATTCCCGTTGTGTTGAATTCTGAATCATTATTGGTAAATGTAATCTTAGATGTAGTATCTGGAACATTACTTATACAAACTAATATTTTCATGTTTTTATGGTTTATGATTTAAGCTTATCTATTTAAGTTTACTTATCAAATATAGACAAATAATTTTAATTTCCTATGCTAGCATAATAAATTATTTCTTTTAAACTCTCTTTTTCTGCGTTAATGGTTTACTTTTGTAGTATGAATCGAATTGAACAGTTAGAAGCTTTTTTAGTAGAAAGTCCTCAAGACCCTTTCTTGCATTATGCCTTAACTATGGAATACCTAAAGGGAGATGATAATGAGAAAACGCGTGCAGGCTTTGAAAATTTGTTAGCTAATTTTCCAGATTATGTGGGTAGTTATTATCATTTTGGAAAATTCTTGGAGAAGGTAGGAGAAAAAGAGAAGGCAGAGGAAGTTTACAAGCAAGGTATTCTAGTGGCTACTAAAGTTCGTAATCATCATGCTAAAGGAGAATTAATGGGGGCATTAAATCTACTTTTAGGGATGGATGACGACGATGAATGTTAAATTTTAAGAAAAAAAATTAAATCGCGTGTTTTGGTATTCTTTTTGAATATGACCTAACATATGCGTTGGCTTGTTTACATATCTTCATGGTTCGTTATAGTTGGGATAGCTTTAAGTTGTGTCAACAACCAGAAGTCTGTAGTAGCCAAAGATAAGAATGAAAATATGGAATCTCTTTCAGCGAATTTAGCAGGACTTTATTCTGGAAACTTGCCATGCGTGGACTGTGAATCTATTAGCACTATTCTCGAATTGCATCAAGATAAATCTTACGTATTACGTTATAGTTACGAAGGTAAATCTGAAGATCAATTTATAAAAGAAGGGAAGTGGGATGTGCAGAAAAATACATTGACTTTAGAAGGTTTAGATTATCAATATAAAATTAATCCGGACTATTTGATTCAATTAGATTTAGCCGGAAATGAAATAAAGGGGGACATAGCTGAAAAGTATCAACTATCCCGCGTGAAATAATTTTTAGAAGAAACAAAAATGGCTGATAATTTTATCAGCCATTTCTGTTTTATTTTTATTCGTGATCACAAATTTCTTTAAGTTTTGCGACTACGATATCGATTTCTTCTTTGGTATTGTTTTTACTGAAGGAAAATCGAACTGAAGGCCTTTCTGGATCAGCGTCAATTGCACGCAAAACATGCGAACCAATATCCGAACCTGAACTACAAGCACTACCTCCTGAAGCAGAAATTCCAGCAATATCCAAATTGAACAATAACATATCACTCATGTTGGTACATGGCAATGAAACATTCAATACAGTATACAAAGAATTTTCAGGATCGATATTTCCGTTGAAGTTAATCGTAGGAATAGCTTTTTGCAATTCTTGAATCATATAGCTTTTCAAGTCTTGGATGTAAGCTTGATGACTTTCCATATCGCGATAAGCTATTTCTAACGCTTTTGCCAAACCTACAATGCCGTATACATTTTCAGTACCACCACGCATATTACGTTCTTGAGCGCCACCAAATATTAAAGGTTTTATTTTATTGCTGGCATTAATGTAAAGAAAACCTACACCTTTAGGTCCGTGGAACTTGTGTCCCGCACAAGTAATAAAATCAATTTTTAATTGTGAAAGATCATGCGGATAGTGTCCCATAGTTTGTACGGTATCCGAATGAAATATCGCTTGGTATTGTTGGCAAATTTCCGAAACGCGTTTGATATCAATAAGATTGCCAATCTCGTTGTTGGCATGCATTAAAGACACCAACGTACGTGGATTTTTTGCTAATAATTCTTCTAAATGAGTTAAATCTATATTTCCTTTTGCATCTAAACGAACGAGATCCAATTGAATCTTCCCTGTTTTTGCTAACTCCTCTAATGTATGAAGTACGGCATGGTGCTCGATAGGAGAAGTAATAGCATGTGTAATGCCATAGGCTTCTATCGAACGAACGATAGCCATATTATCCGCTTCTGTTCCACCCGAGGTAAAGAAAATCTCAGCGGGTGAAGCGTGTAATAAATGAGCAATTGTTTTTCTTGCTTTTTCAACTATAGTTTTCGCTTGACGACCATGAGCATGAATAGAAGAAGGGTTCCCAAATTCTGTTTTCATGGTTTCTACCATCACATCGATTACTTCTGGATCCAAGGCTGTGGTAGCTGCGTTATCTAGATATATATGCATTTGGCAAAATTAGGTATTTGCGAAAATTTTTTGAATTATTTTTTGTATTTCGAAATAATTAACAGAAGAAATGACAATAAACTGCCAAATAACCCAAAATATACAATAATATCTCCATTTTTAGTGTAAAATGTGGTTTCGTCATTAAGATTGATTTCTTGCGTCAATGCAGCTGGAACCCACCAATCTGTATGCTGTACGATATCACCTTTTTGATTGATAAATCCCGAAATACCTGTATTAGCCGAGCGCGCTACCCAACGTCTGTTTTCAATGGCACGAATTTTAGCGTAAGCCATGTGTTGGTCCTTCCCAGAAGTATTTTTCCACCAGCCATCATTAGTCATAACGGCAATGAATTGTGCGCCTTTTTGGACGTATTCAGCAACATAATCTCCCCAAATGGATTCATAACAAATAGTAGGAGCAGCACCAATTCCACTTTGTGCATACAGTACTTTCGGCTCAGTATCTTTGCCATAACCACCTGTAGTACCTCCGAAATGTTCGAAAAGTGGTGTCATAAAAGCTAAGAAATTTCCAAATGGTAATTGTTCCACGCCTGGTACCAACTTGGATTTATGGTAATACTGTAAAATACTGGATCCGTCAATTAAGGTAGACCCATTGAAGCTATCTACATAGCCAGCGCCAAAAGGTCTAGCTGTAAGTGTACGTTTATCTTGATAGATGGCGTAGCTTTCAATTCCTGATAAAACATTTCCATTTCGGAAATCGCCTAAGAAATTTACAATTCGTTCGTAGGAAGGATATTGTCTAAAATCTTCTTCGTTGATTCCTCCGCGTTCTGAAATCGCTGTTTCTGGCCAAACGAAAAATTCTGTATTTGGCTTTGCCACACTTTTAGAAAGGCTTATTAAGTTTTCCAATTGCTCCGAAGGAGAAATGGATCCGAATTTTTGATAAGGATCAATATTGGGTTGTACAACCACGACCTCAGAAGGATTAATAGGTTCTTCGTAAGTTGTATATTGAACAACTGAGATTAGTATAGGAAATACGATTAGCCCTATTCCCAAGGAAAGAATCAGTTTTTGCGAATAAGCTTGAACCTTTTGCTTGTACTGCCAATAGAATAAGAAAGCTAAAATATTAACTACCCATATCCATAGTGTGCCGCCATAAACTCCTGTAAAACTATACCACTGAATAATCTGATGGAAATTTGCAAATCCATTTCCCAAAGTCATCCATGGGAATGCTAAATCCCAAGTTTGATGCAAATATTCGTAGCCAATCCAAAGAGAAATCAAGCCTAAAAACGAAATTATTATAGTTTGTTTTTTGCGTAATTCATAATACAATCTAAAAACAGTTGCCATAAGTAGGGGCGCAAGACCGAACGGTATAAGGGATATCAATAACGACACCCAGCTTGGCAATACGGCATTTAAAGAATTGAATACCCAATAAATCGAAGCTGTATTCCAAACAAACCCTGTTAGAAAGGAGGTCCAAAATATTTTAGTTCCCTTTTTGCTATAATCACCACGAATAATATTTTCGACAGCGACTAACAAAGGAACGAACCCTACTAAAAGAAGTAAGCTGCTATAGGGGATAGGGGGCCATCCTAGCCAAAGAATAAAGGCACTTAATAGTGCCAGTAAATAATTTTGTTTCACGTGATATTATAGTTGTGATAAGATTTCTGCTTTTTTGTTTTCGTACTCCGATTGTGAGATCAATTGTTTGTCGTAAAGATTTTTTAACTTTTTCAACTTCAAGGTGATTTCGTCATCCTCATCTTCAACAGGTGCGGGAGGTGGTGTTGAAATCGGAGATTGATACGTTTGATTCACAGGAGGCGCAAAAGTATGATCTTGTTTTGCAACATGAGGTTCAAATTTTGGAGTCTCTACCACCTTAGGTGGAATAAATTCTTTTACAGGCTCTCCATAAAGATCACGAACTGGCTCCGCTGGTTTTGTGACAATGGTTTTGGGTTCCTCAACAGATTTAGTTTGGGTTTGAGGCTCACTAGAAGAATTAGACTTAATGTCTTCCAAAACTTCTTTAATCAATTGATACAATCGACGAGCTTGTGTTTTTGGTACATAATCGATACTCAAATTCTCTCCTGTAAAAGGAATCACTGTCACTTTAGAACCAAAAATCTCTTCTTTGAAAGCAATATCTTTAATGTCTTTCCAATCAAATATTTCAAAATTCGTGGCTAACCCTAATTTGGTGAATTCACACAAAAAAATACGTTTATTGCTAATCGCGATGCTATCAGGTAAAAGCGTAACTGCAGGTTTTTTCTGCAAAGCAATATAACTCACAACTTCGTCGTGATTCAACATCGTTGAAATCTTGTTGTATATTTTTTCAATTACTTTCGGATCTTGACCGTCTTGTACAAATTTATCTATACTCATATGTGGAAATGATAAATTAATTTCTTTCTATTATTCTGCACCTGCTACACAAAATACGAATTCTCCCTTAATGGGATTGTTTTCAAAATGTAATTTTAGCTCCGATAAAGTGCCGCGTACATTTTCTTCGTACAATTTACTCAATTCTCTGGAAATAGAAGCTTGTCTTTCTTCCCCAAAATATTGGATAAATTCTTCGATAGTTTTCAACAATCTATGTGGAGATTCGTAGAATATCATCGTTCTTTTTTCCTCCACCAATTGCTTCATACGTGTTTGACGTCCTTTTTTTACGGGTAAAAAACCCTCAAAACAAAAACGATCGTTTGGAAGACCAGAATTGACCAACGCAGGAACAAAAGCCGTTGCGCCCGGCAAACATTGTACTTCTAGTCCTTCTTTAATGGCTTCACGCACAAGTAAAAATCCAGGATCTGAAATGGCAGGTGTTCCTGCATCCGAAATCAAAGAAATGGTTTGTCCTTCTTTCAAGAATTTGATGATTTCAGAAACGGCTTTATGCTCATTATGTTGATGGTGGGCAAAGACTTTTTTCTCAATACCAAAATGCTTTAACAGAGGAGCACTGGTGCGTGTGTCCTCTGCCAAGATCAAATCCGATTCTTTCAAAATGCGAATCGCACGGAAAGTCATATCTTCCAAATTGCCAATAGGCGTAGGTACTAAATATAGCATAGTTCAAAGGTACGCAATATAAGATAGTTGCGAAAGATGTTCACAAAAAAGACTTAAACGGGGTGTTTAAGTCTTAAGAGGAAAGCTGTAATGGAAAAATTTATTCTAGTTGTTGATAAAACGCATATTAATATCTATTCGCTACATTGGATTTGTAGGAAAAATTACTGAATAGTAAATCGCAGTTTCTTATCTTTGTGCCGATAAACTCAAAATAATATGTTGCAGTTAAATTATATCCGTGAGAACAGGGATGCGGTTGTCGAGAGATTGGCCGTTAAGAATTTCAAAGATGTAGCTTTGGTTGATGAAATCATTAGCTTGGATGAACAACGTCGTAAGATTCAAAGTGAGTCTGACGCTATCGCTGCTGAAGCAAACTCCTCCGCAAAGCAAATCGGTGATTTGATGCGTCAAGGTAAAAAGGAAGAAGCAGAAGCTATTAAAGCAAAATCGTCTGGATATAAAGAGCAACAAAAGCAATTTGCCGAAAAATTAGCAGAGGTAGAAGCAACATTGAATGAGAAAATTGTGCTTTTACCAAACTTGCCGCACTCATCAGTTCCTGTCGGTGTTTCAGCAGAGGATAACGAAGTGGTTTTGACACATGGTGAAGTTCCTACTTTGACTGAAAGCAAATTGCCGCACTGGGAGTTATTGACAAAATATGATATTGTTGACTTAGAATTAGGTGTAAAAGTTACGGGAGCTGGTTTCCCAGTATATAAAGGAAAAGGTGCTCGTCTTCAACGTGCCTTGATTAACTTTTTCTTGGATCAAGCTGCAGAAGCAGGTTACAGGGAAGTGCAAGTTCCTATTGTGGTGAATGAAGCTTCAGCTTTTGCGACAGGACAACTTCCAGACAAAGAAGGTCAAATGTACCACGTAACGAACGATGATTTGTATTTGATCCCTACAGCGGAAGTCCCAGTTACGAATTTATACCGTGATGTAATCGTAAAAGAAGAGCAATTCCCGATCAGACATTGTGCCTATACACCATGTTTCCGACGTGAAGCTGGTTCTTATGGTGCGCACGTACGTGGATTGAACCGTCTTCACCAATTCGATAAAGTGGAAGCAGTGCAAATCGTACATCCTGATAAATCATACGAAGTATTGGAAGAAATGAGCCAATATGTACAGGGTTTGTTGCAAAAATTAGAATTGCCTTACCGCGTATTGCGTCTTTGTGGGGGAGATATGAGTTTCACTTCAGCGTTGACGTACGATATGGAGGTGTATTCAGCTGCACAAGAGCGTTGGTTAGAAGTTTCTTCAGTTTCAAACTTCGAAACTTTCCAGTCTAACCGTTTGAAAGTACGTTTCAAAAATGCGGATGGCAAAATGCAGTTAGCACATACGTTAAATGGCTCAGCATTGGCATTACCACGTATTGTGGCTTCCATCTTAGAAAATAATCAATCGGAAAAAGGAATTAAAATTCCTGCTGCATTGGTTCCTTACACAGGTTTTGAATATATTGACTAGGCTTTAAGTTTAAAGATAAAGAAAATGGGCTACAAATTATGTAGCCCATTTTTTGTGTTTTATATTTTGGGATTATTAATTATCCCCTTATTAATTGTCAATTTTATAGATTTCTCCTAAGGTCGAAATGACATATTATATTAATCCTATTTATCCTTATTTTTTTGATGTTCCTTCCATTGCTTAGCAAAAGATTTATTAGGGAATTCCGGTAATTCTCTATTATCTCCCCAAGCTTTTTTAAAGAAATTGCGCATAAAGAAGTTTTTCATTTTCCCGCCAAAGAAATCTATCCATTTACGTTTTTTGACAGCAAAAGAGAAACCTTTCCACAGACGTTGTTCGGAAGTAGGAGCAAGGTTTTCCTGTACAGAATCTCTGCGATTCAATAATAACATTTTTTGAATATCAATATTTACAGGACAGACCTCAGTACATTTTCCACATAGACTCGATGCGTAGGAAAGATGTTTGAATTCTTTCATTCCGTTAAGGTGTGGCGATATTAAAGATCCTATAGGTCCTTGGTATGTGGTTTCGTAGGTGTGACCACCGATATTTTGATAGATAGGGCATACATTTAAGCAGGCTCCACAACGAATACAATATAAACCTTGGCGTTGATCTTTTTTCTCTAATACATTGGTTCTGCCATTGTTCAATAGGACAACATACATTTCTTCTGGGCCATCGGTTTCTTCATCTTTTTTGGGACCGCTCAAAAGTGTGTTGTAAACCGTAAGATTTTGACCTGTTCCATGTGAAGCTAGCAGTGGCCAAAATAAATCTAAATCTGCCATGCTGGGAATTACCTTTTCAATTCCCACAACAGCGATATGTACTTTTGGAAAAGAAGTGGTTAAGCGAGCATTGCCTTCATTCTCGGTAATGGCTATACTCCCCGTATCAGCGACTAGAAAGTTAGCACCCGTAATTCCGATTTCCGCTGTAGTATATTTTTCGCGCAAGATTTCACGAGCCTTCATCGTCAATTGTTCTGCTGTAGCATCCAGTGGCGTATCGAACTTTTCATGGAAAAGTTTGGCAATTTCTTCCAAACTCAAATGCATAGCTGGCGTAACAAAATGGTAAGGTTTGTGATTCAGCAATTGAATGATGTATTCACCTAAGTCACTTTCGATGGGATCAATACCTTTTTTTTCTAAGAAATGATTCAATTCAATTTCTTCAGTAGCCATGGATTTGGATTTGATAACCGATGTAGCATTATGCTTTTCAAAAATCTTCCAAATCTCTTGACGGGCTTCCTCTGCATCATTTGCCCAGATTACTTTGCCTCCATTTGCGGTAAAGCGTGCTTCAAAATCCACTAAGTATTTATCGAGATTCTCAATCGTTCGCCATTTAATAAGATTAGCTTTCGCTTTAGAATTTTCTAAATTGAAAAACTTATTTTTCCCTCTTTCGAACGCCGTGTTGTATTTATCAATATTGTTAGTGATGATTTCGCGGTGACGAAGGTCGAAGGATTTGGCTGAACTGTCTTCTAA
Organism: Sphingobacterium sp. SGL-16; assembly: GCF_011043515.1. Classification (NCBI taxonomy): domain Bacteria; kingdom Pseudomonadati; phylum Bacteroidota; class Sphingobacteriia; order Sphingobacteriales; family Sphingobacteriaceae; genus Sphingobacterium; species Sphingobacterium sp. SGL-16. The sequence continues at coordinate 19,188 of NZ_JAAKGQ010000055.1, forward strand.
AAACTTATCTGCGATATTTTGCGCCATGCTGACTCTGCTTAATCTCCTACAAAAATAAAAGCTGGTTATATTCTAACCAACTTTTAAATATACCCGAAATTTTTAATTATTGTGTTTAATCATTCATAAAAAATCAAAAGAAGATTTTAGCATGACAGGCATGAAATAATTTATGCCAATCCGTATTTAAGAGCAAAAAGGACTAATCCGACACGGCTTTTTACTTCCAGTTTAATAAAAACGGCATCTCTGTAACCGTCTACAGTTTTAGGGCTTAAACACATTTTATCAGCTATTTCTTTATACGTGAGTTCGCTGCAAGCCCATTTTATGAATTCTTTTTCTCTTTCTTTCAGTTCAGAAATAATAGAACTAGATTTCATGTCTTCAATTTTTATTTTAAGAAGCTTTTGTGTGACAAAGTCCGTATAAAAGCTCCCTTTGTTTATTACATTTTCTATAGCTTGAAAAAATAAGTAAGGCTGCATGTCCTTTAGTAAGTAGCCTTTGGCGCCAGCTTTGAGCATTTTGATAATGACCTGTTCATCATCTTCCATTGTCAATGCGATAACTTTGATTTCTGGAAATCGTTCACTAAGCCACTGTGTAGTTTCTATACCATTTTTGTAGGGCATATTAATATCCATTAACACGACCTGAGGCAGTTCATTTGCGTTGGATAATGCTTGGATAAAATCTTCCCCATTGGCATTATTCATTACAACTTTGTATTTAGCGTCCTCCGTGATCATATTTTCCAATGCTTTTGACATTAGCGTGTGATCGTCAACTATTGCTATTGGTATGTATTCCATGATATATTCTTTTTGTAGACAATTTTGGTTGTAGTGCCAGTGTTGGGTATGGAAATGACCTTAAAACTTGCGCCAAGTAATTTTGCACGTAGTTCCATATTCTTTAATCCCGACCCATCTTGCGCATGATCAATTTGAAACCCCTTTCCATTGTCATTGATTTCTATATTTAAAGTGTTGGGATCCTCTGTGATTGTAATTTTGACTTCTTTTGCTTTAGAATGCTTGAGTATATTGTTTAAACTTTCTTGAATTATGCGAAACAGAATCAAACTATGTTTAGCAGGAATATCTACATCATGATTGTTAAAAGAAAAATCAATATGTAAAAGTCTTAATTTTTCAATCCTCAAAACCTGATGTTCAATAGATTCTATTAATCCGAAATGAACGATTTGTTCGGTAATGAGGTTTTTGGACAGATTGCGAATATCTTGTATGCACTCACCCAAAAGCTCATTTAGTTCTATTAATTCTGTATGGTGAGCATCTTCAATTTTATTAAGTAGTTGATTATGTTTTAATCGAACGACAGATAATTTCTGTCCTAAATCATCGTGTAGCTCTTGTCCTATATAATTTAAAGTTTGTTCTTTAATTTCTACTTGTGTATTCGCTAATTCCTTTTCAAACCATATATCCTTTTCCTTTTGTTCAAGCATTAAAGTGGTTTTCTTCTTCAAAAATATTAAGTATAAAAAAAGCATGATAAATATCACTAGCAGCAACGTGGCTGTAGAAACTATTACCAAATTATTTTCTTCTATATTTTCCATGTGCTACTTCCAACAATTGTGCTTATGCCATAATACTCCTCTTGCTATTATTAAGTTACTTACAATATTTAAAGATAAAAGAATGATGAAATAAAGTTGTTCCGAAATTGTATGTCTAAAATAGAATATCGGTATACTTCCAATAAAAAAAATGAGTAAAGACACAGAAATCCAAAATGGTAAATAGTGTTTGATATGAAGTATCTTATTAGAATTAAATGTTTGGTATAGAAATAAAATGATTGAAAATAATAATAGTAAAATATTGATGTATAGCCAATTAAAAGAAAAATTTAAAAAGGCATTTTGATTAATAATAATCTGTATTAGAATATTTAGTACAAAAAGTAGAATTATAGTGAACTGTATTTTACGTAATGGTTTTAAATACAGAAGTTTAAAGTAATAGAAAAGGTAAAGAAAAAATACAATAGTCAAAAAGCCTACAGTATAAAAAATATCTGTAGGCAATTTGGTCAATTTGAAATAAAAAAAGCAAAAAATATCAATGATAGAAAGAGTGGAATAACCTATAATAAATAGAAAATTTTCTTTCTTACTTTGTCTTTTGATACAGTATAATAATATCATTACAAAAACAGATATTAACATACTTATTATTTTGCCTAATTCTATGTTCGAATCAATCATATTATTGCATTCCTTCTGAAGGTACTTTTGGTGGTGGAGCTAAGTTTACAGCATTTATACCTGAGATAGTTGTAATATCCTCATTTCTCGATGTTGAAGTGCTAGTTAAGCTCTTAATGTTTTGGTTTTGTGACGTAGTTGTTTGTGTTGTAGGGACTATAAATATGGTTTGGTAACCAGCATAATCAGGGTTAGCCATTTTATCTTTAGGGTAATCCAAAGGGTATTTTCCCAAGTAAATGCGCAAGCCTAGATTTTCTAGCTGCTGTTTTTTAGCATTTTCTTTGACGTAATGGATATATCCTTCCAAATCTTCTAATGAGATCCAATACCACCTTGAATCTGGTTCTCCCTTTCGGAATTCTGTGAGAACTTTGTTATTCGTGTTGGAATATTCATCAAATAGCAAAGTGCCTTCCTTATAGTTAATAAGTTTTTTTTCATAAGAAGAAGAAAGTTTGTTTTCTTCTTGCCTGGGAGAGCAGCTAGGAGCCCACATACTGCCGAACAACAATATGCATAAGACATTGATGTTGCGACTTAAATTTCTCTGTTTCATAACGTTTGTTTGTTGGTGTAGTAATTTATATTAAAATTAACTATATATAAGGGTTTCTAAAAGGGGAAAAATCCTGTTTTTTAATAAATCATATTTCTCAAAAAGTAAAATATGAAGTGTGTTAATAGAAATCTTAATAAATCTTCTCTTCTTAGTATTGAAATGATTCGATTTTATGTTTTATAATAAAATCTTTTTTAAAATCAGTATTTTTGTTGCTCTAAACCCTTCTACCGTAAATATGAATTTCGATTCCACTACTTGTTTAAATTGCCATAAGGAAATCCATGGCAAATATTGTTCTCATTGTGGGCAAAGTGCTGACACGCATCGTTTGTCTTTGTCTCATTTTATAGCCCATGATGTGGTGCATGGCGTTTTTCATTTGGACAAAGGATTATTGTTTACTATTAAACAAGTGCTTACCAGACCGGGTTATGCAGCGATGGACTATATTGCAGGGAAACGAAAATCGTATTATAACTTTTTCTACCTCATATTATTATTGGTCGGGTTTTATTCTTTAGTGAGTAAGTTTAATGGAAGTCTTTTTCCTGATTTGCAAGAAGTTGATATTGAAGATAAAACGGGGGTTAATGATTTTCTCCATAATTATAGCAAGGCGATATTAATTGCTTTTGTTCCTGTAATCTCCTTCAATAGTTATATGCTATATAAAAGAGTGAAGCTAAATTATCTGGAACACGTTATTGTGTCAGTTTTACCGTTCATTGGTGTCCTGTTGACTTTTATTGGGGCTAAACTTTTAGAACCTTTGGAGTTATTACGTTTTCTGCGTTGGAGTCGGTTATTAGTTGGCTCCACTTTATTGCAATTCTTGTCTATACGAACCTATCATTCTATCAAGCTTTTAAAGGTTTTTACTCGAAGAAAGGCATATTCTTTAGATTTCTATTGTTCTGCTTTTTAGTATTTGTAGAAATCGTTGTCTTCTTTGTCGTGCTGATTGTCTTCTTTGGAGGAGGAGGGACGATAAGTATTTAATAAAATAATGTTGCAAAAATTAA
>NZ_JAAKGQ010000056.1:0-22293 GCF_011043515.1 Sphingobacterium sp. SGL-16
CATGGTCTGGTGTATTGTTAAATATTTGAATTTCAGATACTTAAATATAAACATTTACCACCATGATTGCAATTTTAAATAGAATTAATAATCGAATTCAGGTTATAAACGTAATGAACACAAAAAAGGCTACCTTATCGATAGCCTAATCTTTATTTATTTGCAATTCTTACTTTTCATTTTCTTTCATAATGCGTATAAAATTAAGTCCCATAATCTTCGCAATATCCTTTTTCGTGTATCCTCTTTCTAATAATGCTTTGGTCAATAAAGGGAATTTTGAAACATCTTCTAAATATTGCGGAGTAGATTCAATACCGTCATAATCCGACCCCACAGCTACATGATCAATACCGACTTTGCTGACTAAATAATCAATATGATCAAGTAAAGTTTCTAACTTAGCATCCGCCTGAAATTGAAGTTCCTTTGGAAGTTTATAATATTTGCGTGAAGCCGACATATTTTCAGCAGGCTTTCCGAAATGGTTATCATACAATTGGTGAATACGAGATTCGAAAGCTGTATCCAAGAATCCTGAATAGAAATTTACACCCACTACACCCTTGTTTTTCTTTAAGGCTGCCAATTGCGCATCATCTAGATTTCTTGAATGTGGAGTCAACGTAGCAGCATTGCTATGTGAAACCAATATCGGTTTTGTAGAAACGGCTAACACATCATAAAATAACTTTTTACTACCATGCGAAAGATCAACCATCATGCCCAACTGGTTCATTTTACGGATGATTTCTTTTCCCTTTTTGGATAAGCCTTTTTGTTCATTTGTTGGCTTAGCATCCTCTACAGCAGCAGCTGTTGCCCAGGAAAGGTTATAGTTCCAAGTTAATGTCAAGTATTTGGCGCCCCGATTGTGCAAAGCTTCCAGATTCTCTACACTTTCTTCGATCATATTACCACCTTCAATACCGATTACCGCAGCAATTTTTCTTTGCTTTTGCAATTTGTAGATTTCAGCCACGGTTTTTGCTATTGCAATTTTATCTTTATTCTTCCTGATGACTTTTTCTAACGCATCAATTTGGTCATTAGCATGTTTGAAAGCATCTGTTTTCCACTTTTTATCATCTGACCATACTGCAAAAACCTGAACATCTACCCCACCTTCAATCAGACGCGGAATATCCGTATGCCCCGTGGTTAGCCTATTACTTATGTCGTGCCCATCCAAAATACTGGAAATAATCACATCGTTGTGACCATCTACCACTAATATATCCTTGTGTATTTTCTTATAATCTTCCTGCGCCTTAGCCATATATGCGAAAGAGAACATCGCTAAGAAATTAAGTATCAACGCTTTTTTCATTATTTTGCTTCGTTAATAGTTTCGTAAATAACATCTTGGATTCTACTGCGAATATTCAAATTCAGCAATTTCGTCGACACTTGCGGATGCACCCGGTTTGACAAGAAAATATAAATCAACTGATGTTTTGGATCTATCCAAATACATGTTCCCGTATAGCCGGTATGACCATACACGGATGAATTTGCTAATTTGGAAGGATATTCGTTTTTAGGGTTAGGATCAAAACGGTCAAAACCTAGACCACGACGGCTTGTTTTCGATTGGTTCGATGTAAACATATCCACCGTATTAGCTTTGAAATACCGTGAACCGCCATACTCTCCTCTATTCAACAACAACTGTCCATAAATCGCCAAATCATTTGCCGAGGCAAATAAACCAGCATGCCCCGCTACTCCTCCTGCCATTGCAGCTCCTTGATCATGCACAAAACCTTCTAACAATACCTTGCGGAATGAAGTGTCATGCTCAGTCGGAACAATACGAGATTTATCGAAACGCTTACGTGGGTTGTAACCTGCTGTTTTCATACCTATAGGTCTATATAACAATTCTTGCACATATTCTTCCATTGGCTTACTTGTGATGTGCTCTGCCACTTCTTTCATGACGTACATACTAATATCCGAATACACATAGTTACCGACAGGTTTTACCGCTGATTTCATCATCTCTGGCCACATCACCTCTTCATAGTAATTGTTTTTCAGATAAGCACTGTCCGCTAGCTGCACCTGATGTGTCGCAGAAGGAAAACGTTGTACATCTCCAGGCTTTAAGTTTTTATAAAAAGGAATAAATGGCGTAAATCCAGCCTCATGCAGCAACACCGATCTTAATTTAATATCTTTTTTGTTGGTAGATATTACATCCCAAAGGTAATGTCCCATGGTGCTATCGAGATTAATAGCATTAGTTTCTTGCAAATGCATTACCACAGGTGTAGTTCCTGCAATCTTACTTACAGACGCTAAATCAAAAATATCCTTTACAGATGTTTTTTGTTTTGCTTCATAGGTATGGTGACCATAAGATTTCTCAAAAATCACTTGACCATTTTTGATTGCCATCACCACTAATCCCGGAGTCGCTTGCTCACCGATAGCTTCTGCTGCAATAGCATCAATTTTTTGAGTCATCTTAGCCACATTCAATCCTGAACCTTGACCATTTGTATACTGCAAACGCGTTTGAACAGTTTTCAATTTGGAATTTCCTTCTGTAATAGCAAGACCACCAAATACGCTCATCGCAAGATTGCGCTGTGCTTCCTGAGAAAATTCAGGGTATATCAATTCAGATACTTTTCCACCGAATTTAGAAGTGTTCTGAATTTTACTTAAATCATTGTCTAAGAATTTACAGACAACGACATTTTTATTATTGGAAACAGCTTGATTTAATAAAGCAGCATTTGTCATGGATAATTCGGAAGCCGTACCCGCTACGATAATGGTATTGCTCAATTTTCCCTGTTCGTTCAACTGGTTTAGATCTATAACCGTAACATCCGCATAGCGCTCCAATTGTTCTATAAACGTACTGTATTTTGTTTTGCTAGGGACCGCAACGGCTATCTTAAGTTCATCCAGACGACCAAAAGGTATTGTTTTATTCTTATTGAAAAGTAATTGTGTCTTGTTGGTGATAGTCTGCTTGTACTGTGCATGGACAGCGGAAGACATCAACACTAAACATAAAAATAGGCTAGGTAGTTTGAAGTTTATTTTCATTATATAGCATGGTTTCTAACGTAAATGTACTAATAAAACGCACAAAACCGCAACTAAACTCCGTAACATATTCATTTCGTTTTATCCAGAATTTTAATTAACTTATATTTGAATTATGCCACAAAAAGTTAATGATAAGACTATCTTTTCGCTTTTGGAAGTCACCAAAAGTATACAGCGTACTTTAGCAGATCGCTATAAAAGTCTTTATTGGATCAAAGCGGAAATGAACAAGTTAAATCATTACAAACATTCGGGACATTGCTATCCCGAATTGGTCGAGAAAAAAGATGGAAAAATAGTTGCTGAAATTCGTTCTATTCTTTGGAAATCGGACTTCGAACGTATCACCAGTTCTTTTGTTAAATTGCTCAACGAACCGCTCCGTGATGGCATCACCATTCTTTTCCAAGCAGGAATTTCGTACGATCCGCTTCATGGACTGAGTCTACGTATCGTGGACATTGATCCTACCTTTGTGTTGGGAATATTAGAACGTGAGAAGAAAGAAAGCATTCTAAAACTCCAACAAGAAGGACTTTTTGATGCGAATAAATTGGTTCCGTTTCCATTAATTCCCAAAAGGCTGGCTATTATTTCGGTTGAAACCAGTAAAGGTTTATCGGATTTCTTCAAAATCATCAATAACAATCCGTGGGGTTACAAGATCGAAACCACATTGTATCCAGCCTTATTGCAAGGCGATAAATCTATCCCTTCTATCATCAAACAACTAGCTGTCATTGCGGAGCGAACTGAATCTTACGATGCTGTCGCTATCATCCGTGGCGGCGGTGGCGAGGTTGGGCTTTCTTCTTATAATAATTATAATTTAGCAAAAGCAATTGCGATATTCCCGATTCCTGTTTTGACGGGTATTGGGCACTCTACAAATGAAACGGTGAGTGAGATGGTAGCCTACAAAAATGCGATTACCCCCAGTGAGCTCGCTGATTTTCTGATTCAAAAGTTCCATAACTTTTCTATTCCATTGGATCAGTTGCAAGAAAGATTGATTTCTCTATCTAAAAACAAATTTGAGCAAGAAAAAGCCAAGCTTCAAGGTTTTGCGCAGTCACTTTCTTGGTCAAGCAAAAACAGGCTACAACAGGAAAAACATAATGTCCTCATTCTATCGCAACGTTTACAACTTTTTAGTAAGCATTTTTTGAAAGAGCGATACAGTTCTTTGGAAAATATAACACGTCTAATAAAAATGGCGGATCCCGCTCAACTGTTGAAAAGAGGTTTTTCTGTAACACGAATCAACGGTAAAGCTGTAAAGTCGATTGCTGATGTACAAGAAGGGGATATAGTGGAAACGCTCTTGCTGGATGGCAAACTTCAAAGTCAAGTTATTACAAAACAAAATTAATCATGGAATCAAACTACACCTTTATAGATGCATTTAATGAACTTCAGCAAATCGTTTCTGACATTGAAGCTGGAGATGTAAACGTAGATGAATTGGCTCAAAAAATCAAACGTGCTTCCGAACTTATAGCAGCATGCAAAGCCAAACTTATCGCTTCAGAAGAAGAAGTAGATTGTTTGCTTAACCAACTTACTACTGAGACAGAAGAAGAAAACCCCCACGCTGAGGAAGAGTAATCCTAACAGCATTCTGGCACCTTTATGTAGAATATGTAATATTTTAAACCGAGTTCTCGATTCTAATTATTTTTGCGTTATTTTGCGCTATTTATAATTAGTCTTAATAAAGCGCGTGAAAAACATATTTCTAATTCTAATTCTTATTTCTTCTCTTTCTAACTATGCCCAAGAAATAAGATTAAAGGGTTCAATTCGTGATAAAAAAGAAAATCCGTTAGCAAATGTGACTGTTTTGACTAATGGAATTAAAACTTCTTCAGATGCCAAAGGAAATTTTGAGTTAAGACTAAAATCAGGAAAACAGACTTTACGTTTCAATAGTGTTGGTTTCGATCCTCTTTCAAAATCAATTACCTTAAAGCGTGACACTATTATTCATATCGTACTGTCTACAAGCAATATAAACATCGAAGATGTATATGTGACAGCTCAAGAATCCAAGAATATCACAACTAGTTCGGTCATCAATAAAGAAGCAATGCAATTGCTTCAACCTTCCAGTTTTGCGGATTTATTGGAACTATTGCCAGGCGGAAGAGCACAAGACCCGAATTTAACATCTTTTAATGCGATTAAATTACGTGAAGTAAACTTAAAAGGTAAAGCTATTTCTTCAGACAAATACGATATGTCTTCTTTAGGAATTTCATTTTACGTAGATGGTGCTCCTATCAATACAAACTCTGACTTACAATCATTAAATAACTATTCCAATTCAACAAATAATTCTTCTAGAGAGAATACTAATAGAGGTTTGGATCTAAGAGCATTAGGCACAGACGATATTGAGAAAGTAACCATCGTGCGCGGTATTCCTTCGGTAGAATATGGTGATCTGACATCTGGTTTGGTGCTCATAGAACGTAAAAAAGGAGCTTCTCCTTATACTTTCAGAGCTAAAGCTGATGGTTTTGGAAAGCTATTCGCCTTGGGCAAAGGTTATTCTTTGGATGAAAATACCTTCTTGAATGTCGATTTGGGTTTCACAAGAAGTACATCAAATCCTACGGAGAGTTTTGAAAACTTTAACCGCGCTACAGGTTCTGTTCGTTTTGACAAAACATGGCGAGGAAGTAAAACTTTTAATCTAAAATCTTACTTTGATTACAACACAACATTAGATAATAAAAAAACAGATCCCGATAACTCTTATCTTTTGGATAAATATTATGGAAGCAAGCAACGCTATGCTTGGAACAATCAGCTTTCTATCAAATACAATCAAAAATGGATTGATGAATTACAAGTTGTTTCTAACTTCTCCTTAAACAAAGACGTTATCGACGAAGATAAATGGATACAAGCGCGTACAGCCACCATTTTAGTTAACTCATTGGAACCGGGATCGCATGAAGCACAATATTTAACACCATCTTATTTATCACATATTTATGTGGAAGGATTACCTTTTACAGCTTACCATAAGGTAGTCAGCAACCACCACATCACTATTGATAATTTTCACAATAAATTAAAATTCGGTTTAGAAAGTAATTATTCCAAAAACTTTGGTCAAGGACAAGTTTATGACTTAAATTATCCCGCTACAGCGACTTCGGAGGTTACAGCCCGCCCAAGAACGTTTAAATCTATCCCAGGTTCACATACTTTATCCGGATTTGCGGAAGATAATTTGACTTGGAACATCCAAAATTTCAAATTGGAAGCTGCGGTAGGTGTACGTGCTTTCAGCATGACTTCTTTGTCCGATGATTACACGATGGGCGGCAATGTTTACTTTGAGCCTAGAACCAATGTAAGATTGCATCTGCCGAAATTTGCAGTGAACAATAAGCCTTTTGAAATCATCTTAGGCGGTGGCGTCGGGGTACATAAAAAAACACCTACACTAGACCATCTTTACCCAAATCTGCAGTACAGAGATATCGTAGAATTAAATTTCTACCACAATAATCCAGAATTCAGAGTTGCACAAGCTTATACGGATATTACGAATCCGATCAACTACCATATTACTCCAGCGACAAACAATAAATTCGAATTAAATACAGATTTTGAATATAATGGCAATAGACTTTCCTTGACTTTGTTTAAGGAGAATATGCAAGATGCATTTAGACCTTATTCGCTATACAAAACTATAGCCTACAACCTGTATGACAATACTTCTATTGATCTGGCTAACTTGAACCAAAAACCTTCGTCTTCGGATTTCACGAGTGTAGAGAGAAACGAATTTTATGCGTATACACTGACAGAAAATGCCAGTCAAATTCTAAAAAATGGTTTTGAGTTTCAGTTTAATACGAGAAGATTCTCTGGTATCAATACACGTTTTACGCTAAATGGGGCTTATTATAAGACACAATACAAAAACAGTCAAGAAATTTGGAAAATCGACAGAGACATCGTACATAACGGACTAACTCGACAAGTTGCTGGAAAATATTTTGATGATGATGGCTATTTGAGAGAAATGTTGAATTCAAATTTTACAGCAGACAGCTATCTTCCAGCTTTGGGTTTAAACCTTTCTGCTTCATTTCAAGCTTTATGGTTCACCGTTTCGCAATCTATGCCTAAATCTGGGATCCCATTAGCCTACAAATTTGCAGAAGATAATCTAGAAAGACCTTTTACGGAGGCTTCTTTGACTGATCCTACCTTGAAGCAATTGGTCGAAACATATAGCCCAACGGCTTTTTTACGCACGAAAGTCCCTTTAGACCTTCAAGTAAATTTAAAAGCGTCCAAAAGTTTCAAAGATTATATCAAAGCTTCTGTATTTGTGAATAGATTATTCCTTTACAGACCTGATTACACTTCGATTTTGGGAATAAACGTAGTGCGTGATATGGACGCGCCATATTTTGGGATGGAATTAAGCATTTCGTTATAATCGATTTATAAAAATTACAATGAAAAATAACATATTTTCACTGCTCATTTTCCTTAGTATCCTTATCGCGGTTGTTTCTTGTAAGCGTGAGGATTTTGACATTAAATATTCAGGAATCAAGGTAGAGCTCAATGTTCCTCAAGGAATTAATAACCCAACCCTTTCGGACATCGTTTTGACATTTAAAGAAGCCAATACAGGTATCGAAACGAAGGCTGCGCTAAATGAAGCTGGAAATTTAGACCGCGAACTACCTACAGGTTCATACACAGTTACTTTAGAAGGAAAAATTGCTTATGAGCAGGAGGAAAGATCTATAGTTGAGAAAGTTAAAAGCTACAGAGATGGTATTGCCTTAATGGGACAAAATCAAATCATCAATCTTGATTTATTTCTCGTAAATGAAAATGCCAGTTTTGTAATCAAAGAGATTTTCTTCACCGGCACGCAGACTCCCGAAAACAAAGCATATAATGGAGATAAATACTTTATTATCTATAATAATTCGGATGACACGCTGTATGCAGATAGATTGATCGTATCCCAGTCTACATTCCTGACAACTACAAAAAGAGAATACACGCCTAATGTGATGAATGAAGCATTCACTACAACGGATATATTTATGGTTCCAGGAAATGGTGAAGATTACCCTGTAGCACCGGGACAGCAGATTTTGATTGCGAGTAATGCAATTGATCATACAGAAGGCAACCCCAATTCATTCGACTTGAAAAATGCAGATTTCGAAATGCAACTATTGTCCAGCATCAATGTAGACAACCCAGAAGTTACGAACATGGTGACTATTGCAGGATCTATGACTATGCACAATAGAGGCTTTACCTCATATGTATTAGCAAGATTACCTGAAAACGTTACTGTGGATGATTTTAAAACCGAACATTATTATACATATAGCTATCTAAACGGCACTAGAATAGTGACTTCTAATGCGTACAAAATTCCTAATAACTATATCTTGGATGCTGTTAATTTGACTGTGCCAGCGAAATTTGAATGGATTGTCACTTCTCCTCAATTGGATATGGGATGGACATACTGTGGCAAGGTAGATCAAGACGTTACACGTTTCGGAAAATCCGTATTACGAAAAGTATTGACGACGAATCCTGACGGAAGAGTAATCTATCAAGACACTAACAATTCAACAGCAGATTTTATTCCCGAAGCGATACCTTCTCTTAAGAAATAAAAGTAAATGAGATTACTATCTATTATATCATTATGTACCCTGCTGTGTGCGACTACTCAAGCACAGGATAGTACGTATATTACACTTGAACAATACAAATTATCAAATTCGAAACTTCGTCCATACTACGATGCACCTGCCCTTAAGAAATTGAACACGCCTGTGACATACACAGACATGAATATTTCTTATGCGCATGAAAATGCTGATCAATATATGTGGCAAAAAGGTTCTGGATTTAATAGTTTGACTATTAATATCACTTCATTTTTAGAGAAGAAAAATAACCTTAACCTTTGGGGCGAATTTAATTACGATAACAATAGTATCAAGGACGTTAATTTTAATGAGACGTTAGATTACGAATATTTGTATCCATACATCATGGCGGATACGGTTGGCGGTAATCTGAGAAACGAACATTATACTATTTCGGGAGGTTTATCCAAATCCTACAATAACACTACTTTCGGATTGGAAAGTACATTTTTGGGTAAACAATCTATACGCAACCGGGATCCTCGTACCCAGAATATCAGTGCAAATTTTAATGTTACGTTGTCCATAAGTCATCAAATAAATTCTAAATACAATCTTGCTTTCGGTGTATTAGGTGAGCGCTATTTCCAAAAAGCAAAAGTTGATTTTAAAAGCGATTTGGGTCGTCCAAATATCGTGCATGAAACAGGCTTTGGAAATTACAACAGCTTACTCGCTGGAACTCGAGATAATTCTGAATATTTAGGATACAATTATGGACTTTCTCTTCATTTTGTACCATCAGATCAATTAGGTTGGTTTGCCGTTGCCCAATATACAGGATCCACTATCGACAAAAGAATTAAAGATTTAGCACATGTAATGAATGAGGCTTATAAGGATAATTTTCAGTTTCAACTAGGCTACAAATTAGCTGTTGCTACAAATTCCAAACTTGAGTTTGGATCGCATTACACCCAACAAAAACTAAAAGGTGTGGAAGGAAAATACCATATTGAGCAATCTCTTATGGCCGAATTAGGTAAAGAAAATCTTTTTAATTCTTCTTCTAAAAATATTGGCGGATATGTTTCCTTCCAACAAAGTAACCGCCAAAATGATTGGTTCATAACGTTTGGTTCTTCCTATCTGCAAGAAGACGAAACCTATATCACTCCTGTAAGTAAAACGTCTTTTGAGTTTTTCAACCTGTCAGGACAATTAGGCTGGAATCAAAAGTTTTCAAAAAATCTATTAAGTCTTAAAATGACTTATAATTATTCCAACCCACTGACAGCCAAAGGAGAATGGAACAGTTTTTCAAGCAACTCTTATCGTTATGAGATGCTGACAAATAATTTCAACTATAAAAATACCCAGGCAGACTATTTGAATTTTTCAACGAAAGTATCATTTCCAATACCCAAACTGCAAACTCTTTACTTAGGAGCTAATGTATCCTATGTTTCGGCATATGAATTAACGCATTTTGGTGTTACTTCGGGTTTTGTTTTTTAATTTTGCGAGGATGAAGAGAATAAGTGCAGTATTAAGTTTGTGCGGAGTCATAGTAGCTGCCATTGTTTTTATGAGTAACAAGACAATAGACGACTTGCGTACTCTATATAGCAAGCCTATTACAGAATGGCCCAAACCTACCATTGACAGTGGCGTGCAATGGCAAGAATTCAAGTCATTGCCTAAGATGGATACTCTTGTTCTTAAAGGCTGGGAACGTCCTGTAGTTAGATTGGGAAAATTATTGTTTTTTGACCCCATTCTATCTTCATCTAATCAGATTTCATGCAGCACTTGTCACAATCCACAAACTTCGTGGGGAGATCATCTTACCGTGCCAATTGGTCACGATCACACAGTCGGAACTCGTAATACCATATCATTGTTGAATGTTTACGCCCGTAAATCCATGTTTTGGGACGGCAGAGCGAGAACTTTAGAAGAACAAGCTTTATTCCCAATTGAAGCGCATCATGAGATGAATATGGAATTGACAAAGCTTATTCCTAAATTAAAAGCTATTCCAGGCTACCGCAAGCTATTTGAAGAAGCTTTTGGCGATGAAGATTTTTCTATGCCAGAAGTTATGAAAGCATTAGCAGAATTTCAACGTACATTATGGAGTCGCCGTAGCCGTTTTGATGAATTCTTGGATGGCAAATATACGGCTATGACGGATCAAGAAATCGAAGGAATGCATTTGTTCCGTACAAAAGCGCGCTGTATGAATTGCCATAATGGCCAATTCCTAACGGACGAAAGCTTTCACAATATCGGCTTGACCTATTACAAAAGAAAATATGAGGATTTAGGATTGTACGAAATCACCAAAAATCCCGCTGATGTCGGAAAATTCCGTACTCCATCCTTGCGTGATGTAATGAATACAAGTCCATGGATGCACAACGGTTTATTCGATAATATTATTGGCGTGCTCAATATGTACAACAGCGGTATGACTATGAACAATCCAAAAACTCCAGAGCAACATGCCGATCCAATGTTCCCACGAACAGATCATTTGCTAAAGCCATTGGAGCTTTCTCAAGATGAAATCAAAGCCATCGCAGCATTCTTACAAGCAGCTACTGCCACAAAATATAGAATGCCTAGACCCGAGGCTTTGCCACGCTAGATAACATTCTCAAAAAATATCGAAAACCAGATGAACGAATTAAGCATCTGGTTTTTTCTTTTAATAGGAAATTATATCCAATCATTTACTTTGATTTAACTTTCAACTTCTTAGAAATGATTAACTTTGTCAGTTATGCAAAAAAACAAGGATTTTAATCCCAAATCATATATCTTAATTAAAGGCGCTCGTGTCAATAACCTGAAAAACATTGACGTTGAGATTCCTAAAAATAAATTGGTCGTAATCACAGGTATGTCAGGTTCTGGAAAATCTTCCTTAGCTTTTGACACCTTGTATGCCGAAGGACAACGCCGCTATGTGGAAAGTCTTTCATCTTACGCACGACAATTTATGGGACGTATGCATAAGCCTGAAGTGGATTACATCAAAGGTATTGCACCTGCGATTGCAATCGAACAAAAGGTTATTACTTCCAATCCACGATCCACTGTCGGAACGTCCACAGAGATTTACGACTATTTAAAATTGCTTTTTGCTCGTGTAGGAAAGACCTACTCGCCTATTTCGGGAAATATTGTAACTAAAGATTCTGTATCAAGCATCGTGAGCCAAATCGTGGCTCATGAGATAGATTCAACAGTAACTATTTACAGCCCGCTGATTGCAAACAATCGCAAACTAAAAGAAGAATTGTCTTTGTTATTGCAAAAAGGATTTGTGCGCGTACAATTTGAAGACAGCATTCAAAAGGTTGAGAGTATTATTGAAGATAAATCCATTTCCAATAAGACATTTAAAACAGGTGATGTACGTATTGTAATCGATAGAATACGTTTGGATGGAGAAGATGAGACAGCTTCACGTTTGGCTGATTCCATTCAGACTGCCTATTTCGAAGGTAAAGGCGAATGCTTTGTGGATATAAATGGAGAAATTCACCATTATTCCGAAAGATTCGAATTAGATGGTATCAGCTTCGAAGAACCTTCACCAAACTTTTTCAGTTTCAACAACCCTTATGGTGCCTGTAAACGCTGTGAAGGCTACGGTAAAATCATTGGCATTGACCCGGATTTAGTAGTTCCTGACAAGAGTAAATCTGTATACGATGGAGCGATTGCTCCTTGGCGTGGAGAGAAAATGGGACAATGGTTAGATGTTCTGGTAAGTAAAGCGATTAAATTCGATTTCCCAATTCATCGTGCTTATGCAGATTTGACACCAGCTCAGCAAGAATTATTATGGACGGGAAATAAATATTTCCGCGGATTAAATGACTTTTTTACTGAGCTCGAAGAACAAACTTATAAAATTCAATACCGTGTTATGCTTTCGCGCTATCGCGGTAAGACGGACTGTCCTGAATGCAAGGGTACACGGTTGCGTAAAGATGCTGCTTATGTCAAAATAGCTGGAAAGTCTATTCTCGAATTGGTATTATTACCAATAGATCAATTACTAGATTTTTTCAAAAATCTTGAGTTAGACACTAATGAACAGATAATTGCCAAACGTCTTCTCACAGAAATAACTAACCGTATCCAGTTTTTGTGCGATGTAGGCTTGAGTTATTTGACCTTAAATCGCTTGAGCAATACCTTATCAGGAGGGGAATCTCAACGTATCAATCTAGCGACCTCGCTTGGTAGTTCGTTAGTAGGCTCCATCTATGTCTTAGATGAGCCAAGTATCGGTCTTCACCCCAAAGATACCAACCGTCTTATTGGCGTGTTAAAATCGCTTCGTGATATCGGCAACACGGTAATCGTTGTCGAACACGAACAAGAAATGATGGAAGCTGCAGATTATTTGATAGATATTGGTCCTGAGGCAGGAATCAATGGCGGACAAATGGTATTTGCGGGAAATTATCAAGAAATTATAAAAGACAACAATTCCCTAACAGGTCAATACCTAAGTGGGGATCTAAAAATAGATGTGCCTACTTCGCGTCGCAAATGGTCAGATAAAATAACCGTTAAAGGCGCGAGAGAGAATAACTTACGCAATATTACGGTTGACTTCCCTTTAAATGTTTTCACCGTGGTAACTGGTGTTTCAGGATCAGGAAAAACCTCTTTAGTAAAACGTGTTTTATATCCCGCTTTACAAAAAACAATGGGAAATTATTCTGGTGAACAAACAGGCCAATTTGATGCATTAGATGGTGATATTTCACAAATCGAACAAGTGGAATTGGTTGACCAAAATCCAATTGGTCGTTCTTCTCGCTCAAACCCTGTGACTTATGTCAAAGCTTGGGATGAAATTCGCACATTATATTCTGGCTTGCCCGCAGCCAAAGCAAACGGCCTAAAGCCAGCTGCTTTCTCCTTTAATGTAGAAGGAGGTCGCTGTGATGTATGTCAAGGGGATGGTGAAGTTAAAATCGAAATGCAGTTCATGGCAGATATCGTTTTGCCTTGTGAGGCCTGTGGCGGAAAGCGTTTTAAACCGCACGTTTTGGATGTGACTTACAAAGAAAAATCCGTTTCGGATATTCTGGATTTAAGTGTGGATGAAGCGTTGGAATTTTTTGTGGACCAACCTAAAATCTTGAATAAACTTAAACCATTACAAGATGTTGGGTTAGGCTATGTGAAATTAGGTCAATCTTCAAGTACTCTTTCTGGTGGTGAAGCGCAACGTATCAAATTGGCTTCTTTCTTAATAAAAGGTAACAACAGCAAAAAGACCCTTTTTATTTTTGATGAGCCGACGACAGGACTCCACTTCCACGATATCAAAAAACTTTTACGCTCTTTCAATGATTTAATTGCTTTGGGGAATAGTATTTTGGTAATCGAACATAATATGGATATGATCAAGTCTGCAGACTGGGTGATTGATATTGGTCCAGAAGGCGGACAGCGCGGAGGAAATGTGGTTTTCACGGGAGTTCCAGAGGATTTAGCAAAATGTAAGGAAAGTTTTACAGGTCAATATTTGCAAAGTCACCTCAAATAACCTTAACTTTTAAAATACAATTTTATAAGTATGAAAAATAAAATATTTGCCGTTCTTATTGCGCTCATCACTTGCTCAAATTGGACTTTTGCACAAGTAGAAAGACCAAAGCTCGTAGTCGGGCTAATGATAGACCAAATGCGTTGGGATTATCTGTATCGTTTTGCTGACCGCTATAGTGATGAAGGTTTCAAAAGAATACTAAAAGAAGGTTTTTCTTGTGAAAATACGCTGATTCCTTATATTCCTACATATACAGCAATAGGACACAGTTCGGTATATACAGGCTCCGTTCCCTCCATCCATGGTATTGCTGGTAACGATTGGATTATTCAATCTACTGGACAAGGTATGTATTGTACCCAAGATGACAATGTAGAACCAGTAGGTTCAAAAGAAAAAGAAGGCAAACAATCTCCACGCAATCTTTTGGCTTCTACTATCACTGACCAACTCAAATTGGCGACAAATTTCCAAAGTAAAGTCATAGGTGTTGCCATCAAAGACAGAGGCGGAATTCTTCCGGCTGGCCATTTCGCAGACGGGGCTTATTGGTTTGAAGCAAAATCAGGCAATTGGATTACCAGCACATTCTACATGAACAATTTGCCAGAATGGGTCAACAAATTCAATAAACAAAAACTCGCTGAAAAATATTTAAAACAAGATTGGAATACGCTTTACCCCATAGAAACTTATGCCAATAGTATTGCGGATGATAATATCTACGAAGGTAAATGGGCTGGAGAAAAATCTCCTACATTTCCGCGTAAGACATCTGAGTTGATGAAAGATGCGGGATTAGAACTGATTAAAACCACACCTCAAGGCAACACTTTTACATTAGACTTCGCGAAAGCGGCTATTGAAAGTGAAAAGCTTGGGAATAATCCTACAAATAATACGGATTTCCTTTGTGTAAGTCTTTCCGCAACGGATTATGTGGGACACCGCTATTCCCTTTCGGCAGTAGAAATCGAAGATACTTACCTGCGTTTGGATAGAGATATCGCCGATTTCTTAAAATATTTGGATAAAACAGTAGGTGAAGGAAACTATACATTCTTCTTAACCTCAGATCATGCTGCATCATACAATCCATTATATTATACAGATCAAAAAGGTAATGGAGGTTATTTATTCTTACGCCAAATTCAAAAAGAAATTGATGCGGAATTAACTGAAAAATTTGGTCACAAAAATCTTGTAAAAAGCTTAATGAACTACCAAGTTCATCTAAACAACAAATTGATTGATTCTTTAAGTTTGGATGCTGAGGCTATCAAAAAGACAATCATCAAAAATTTGAAAAAACAAGAAGGCATTGCCTACGTCGTCGATATGGAAAATGCGGATAATATGTTTATCCCTGCTCCTATCCGCGAAAAAATCATTAATGGTTATAATCGCAAAAACTCTGGTCCCATTCAGATTATTGCCGAACCACAATGGTATTCGGGTACACCACGCGGCACGGGTACGACACATGGTGTATGGTCTTCTTACGACTCACATATTCCTTTATTGTTTATGGGCTGGGGCATCAAACCTGGTGTGAGCAACAAAGAAGTATACAGTATTGATATTGCACCTACATTAGCTTCTTTATTGCATGTCATGGAACCAAATGGTTCTATTGGTAAACCAATTGTGGAAGTCTTAGGGCAATAAACAATAAAATTTTGTATTTTTGAGAGTTAAAATCCATACTTATGATTTCTAAAAAGACAAAATACGCCATTAAAGCATTAATGGTTTTGGGAAGAAACTACGGGAAAGAACCTATGCAGATCATCAAAATTGCCGAGGAAGAACGTATTCCTAAAAAGTTTCTTGAACAAATCTTATTAGAAATGAGAAACGCGGGTATTCTTTATTCTAAAAAAGGCGCTGGCGGTGGTTATAGCTTGAATAAAGCTCCCGAAGACATCTTCTTGTCGCAGATTATGCGTCTTATAGATGGACCTATTGCATTATTACCCTGCGTAAGTTTGAATTTCTACCGTTCGTGTGACGAATGTACCGAAGAACACGCGTGTGGCATTCGTGATACTTTTGTAGATGTACGAAACGCTATGTTGCAAATCTTAAACGATACAAGTATTGCCTCTCTAATCAATAAAGAAGCAGAACTAGGTTTTAGCTTAGAAAGCTAAAACTTTCATAATAAAAAAAGGACGCCCTTGCAAATTATTTTCAAGGGCGTCCTTTTTATCAGTAGTTTTTCGCTTTAAAATGCATTCTTCCACATCATACTTTCTACAGGGCGAATGGTTTTGTTATTGTATTTTGCATTGCCTTTACTATTGTATAGCGTTTCTATATCACCTTCTACTACAAAATATATCAACTGCCCGATAGGCATACCTGCATATACACGCACAGGCTGTGCAACCGAAATTTCTAATGTCCACGTATTGCAAAAACCTACGTCACCTTTTCCTGCTGTGGCATGAATATCAATACCCAAACGGCCAGTACTTGATTTACCTTCTAAAAAAGGAACATGACCGTGCGTTTCTGTATATTCAAGTGTAACACCCAAATACAATTTACCTGGCTCCAATACATATCCTTCAGCTGGAATCTCAAAATGTTGAATCTCATTATGCTTTTTCGCATCCAACACCGCATCTTTATATGTAGCTAAGTACTTGCCCAAGTGCACATCATACGAATTGGTACCTAGGCATTTTCTGTCAAACGGCTCGATGACGATGCTACCTTTATCTATTTCTTCGAGAATTCTTTTATCGGATAAAATCATACGGATTAATATTACATTGGCAATAAACCAAATAGGTTTCAAAAATACAGTATTCAACGTAGTCAACCAAATCAAAAGATTGATAGATGCGATTTTTTATGGGCAATATTTGTACATTTGGTTATGGCGCTAGTTTATCTCAGAGAATTAAACCAAGAAACCAAATTTGCTATTTGGAAAATTGAAGAATCGACCGAGGAATTGTTGAGCAAACTTCAATTAGACGATAACGAACAAGACAAACTACGCCAACTGAGTAAGGGCAAACGTACGCTGCACTGGCTCGCTACACGCGTACTCTTACGTTATCTTTTGCAAACAGACAACTATATCAATTGTCCTTCGGATACGAATGGAAAACCTTATTTGCCCGATTTTCCCTATAAAATATCGTTAACACATTCTTACGAATATGCAGGTGTAATGCTGAGCACCAAAGGCGAATGTGGAATGGATTTGGAATTAGTAATGGACAAAGTAGTACGCATCAAAGAAAAATTTCTCAAACCTGAGGAATTAGAATTTATCCAGCCAGAGCAAGATGTCCTACAGCTGTATGCGTGCTGGTGCGCCAAAGAAGCTGTTTACAAACTGCAAGGCAACAAAGGTGTTTCCTTTTTGGAAGATATGACCATCAAACCATTTAACTATAAGCCGCAAGGGGTAATGACGTTGGATTTAAGAAAAGATGGTCTTACAAATACCTATCAAGTATATTACGAAGAATTCCAAAATTATATGTTAGGCTACGCTGTAGAATAACTATTCCAAACTTTCTTCTAGCATCTGTTTTTTCAACGCGAGACGCTTGTTTGCTTTATATATCTTCACAGCAATCAGAAAATAAGACAGCAATAATGGCCCATAAACTAACCCCATCAAACCAAATAGCGGAATACCAATAACCACACCCACTACGGTTATAATCGGGTGAATATCCCCTACTTTCTTCGCTATAACCAAACGTAATACATTATCAATGTTAATAACCAACCCAAAGCCCCAAAGCAATAAGCCCACGCCTTGCCACGTCATTCCTTGAGAAATAAGAATTACCGCAGCAGGAACAAAGATTAGTGGCGGACCTAATAGCGGAATAAACGACAAGATAGCACAAATAACTCCCCAGAAAAATCCATCGCTAGCTCCAAAAATCCAAAATCCTAGAGCCAAACAGCCCCCCTGCACTATAGCGATAAACGTCTGCCCTATGATATTGGAATAGGTAATATTCTTCAACTCTTCACCAAAAGCTACCGCATTTTCTTCATCGAAAGGCATATAATGGACGAAGCTATTTTCAAAGCCTTTATAATTGATAAAAAGAAAATATAAGATAAAATACATAACGGAGACTTCCAAAAAGACATTTGCAGCTCCACCTAAAACTAAAGTCAATAGCCCTCCCAAGTAAGCTGCACTAGACTCCAATTGCTCCTTAATAACATCAGGTTTGCCTAGCAAATCACCGACAAAATTATTAATCGCATCAATGAGTCGAGTTACCCATTCTGGGTTATTTTTAAGTTCCATAGCTTTGTTTACAAGCATAGCTCCTATCCCTATAAATGGAAGAACGATAATGAATAGGGAAAGAATAATGATGAAAACCGAAGACAAGGGTCTAGGCCAGCGCCATTTTTCTATTAAGAAAATATTAAGATTACGGAATAGGGCATACATCACGAATGTACCCAGGAAAGCACCATAAATACCTTTCATGGCATACAAAAGAATACCGCCTAAAACCAGAACGATAATCAAAATAATGATATTGCGTTCTTTTTGCGAGAATACTGGGTTATTCATAGAGAAAAAGACTTTATGAATAACAACAAACGATTAAAAGTTTGGTTTGCGCTTTTCTAAAAATGCTGCGACCCCTTCTTTCATATCATCCGACTCGAAGCACTTTCCAAACAATTCAATTTCTTTTTCAAAACCTTTTTCTGGATTTTGAATCCCTACATTAACAGCCTCAATGGCTGCAGCAATTCCTGTCGCAGAACGAGAATACGTGCGTTCTAGAATGGAAATAGCCTTGGGTAAAAGATCGGTGTGTGACTCTACTACATGATTTATCAATCCCCATTGAAGCCCATCATTAGCCTCAATCATATCTCCCGTCATAATCATTTCCAACGCTTTTCCACGTCCTACCAATTGAGTCAAACGCTGTGTACCACCATAGCCTGGAATAATTCCTAAAGAAACTTCGGGTAAACCCAATTTTGCGGAAGAAACAGCTACTCGAATATGACAAGACATCGCTACTTCTAAGCCGCCACCAAGCGCAAATCCATTGATTGCAGCAATGACAGGTTTTGAAAACGACTGAATTTTGTCCATCACCTTTTCATGCCCCGCACGCGACAACTCACTTGCTTGAGAGGCGTTCAGCGAAACAAATTCTTTTATATCCGCACCAGCCACAAAAGCTTTTTCACCCTTACCTGTAATGATGACTCCTCGAATACTAGATTCTTGGGATACTTCGTCTAATACTACCGAAAGTTCCGCAAGCGTTTTGCCGTTCAAGGCATTGAGCTTTTCTTCTCTATTGATGGTTATAATAGCTGTTTTGCCTTGCTGTTCTAACAGCAAATTTTCATAATTAGACATATGCTTAAAAACTAAAGTGTAGTGAGAATCTAAATCTATCTTTTATTGGCTCTTTGATCTCATTGTACGTCATCCGTACATAATATTGAACGCGTAATACACGGAAAATATTATCCAACCCGACATAACCTTCCCAATACGGCTCTTTGCCCATCACATTGGTCATGATCTTGCCCTCATCATCCTTGTCAAAATAAACCACATCCTTACTCAAATATGGATTGTTCTTAGCGGATAAATCTCCCCAAAACATTCGAGCTCCAAATAATTCTCTCCATTTCAATTTCTTCACCAAAGGAATCTTATTGAGTAAAAATCCATTCAATTTATGATTATATGAGAATTTAAGGAATTGGTCCGCCACAAATTCCATTGAATTGACGCGTTCATACGAGATACTATGTCTATCCTTTATCTCTTGGATATTTGGCATTTCTAACAAAGGATAAGGCAATGTACCCCAAATCTTGCCTGCAGAAACTGTTACATCACCAAAGCCCAGTTGATTTAAGAATAATCTCTTGGACACCGATAACCGTAATGCATCGTAGTTATAATCTCCTCCCAAAAATTCCTTTAGGCCTTTATTATACTGTAAAGTAAAAACTGGATATCGTTCTATAATGGTGTTTCGTGTAAGATTACGGTAATAGAATTTTTCGTTTGGTGCCCATCGCAAGGCGAATTGAAGATCACTTGTGTTGATTGTATTTAAGAATTGAATAGAATCCGCAGAAAGTGCAAATTGCAAATTTCCAATCGGATTTCTTCGTTGCACCGTCATTTGAGATGATAAACTGATATGATTGCCAAATTCTATCAGATGACCTAATCGATATGCATCTGTATTTAAAAATTTGGTTGGACGATTCGATCTAAAACTTCTGAAAAAACTATCGCCCTTCAAAAATCCTAAGCCTTTTCCAGGCTCAAAAATATCGTGCTGTACTAATGCTTCCACATAATGAGCAGGAAATGTAGTAACGGGTTTACCATTTAAAGAAATCGCTGTTCGCAAATTATACTTAAATTCTCGATCTGCAAGACCATATGCCATATATCCTTCAAGATAAACTTTTTCGGAAAATGCTGCTGTAGTACGCCCTCCTATACGAATTCTATTACCTTCTACTTCATTTTGATGATACAGATATTCTAAAGGACCCAATTCCACTTTGCCTAATGAATAATAACCTTGAGACACCAAATAGCCCAGTGCCATTATTGTACGGACAGAAGATATATTATTTAGGCTATCCATATTCGTGTACGTGTTCTGTTCACTTGCCGACAGCTCTACAGGTCTATTGCCTTGTAAAGTAAATGTAGGAGACAACCTCTTCTCTATAGGCGCTCCAGAGAAAACATTTCCTGGAGGAATATTACTCAAATCATACTTTCTATTTACACTCGTACGACGCCCAAAGAGCGCGTCCCGTGTTTTACGACCAAATAAAACTGTAATATCAGTAGTGTCCTGTAGCATGACACCTGAAGCATCTTTATAATACGACAATCGTAATCTTAAGTCATTTACCCAACTAACATTCGCCTTTTCGTCCAATTGCAAAGTGGCTGATTTTACAGCATATCGACCATCCATTGAGATCGCTAACTCTCCCTTGAACAACAGGTCGGTAGGATTACGTGGTTCAAATTGCAGACGTACATAAATATCTTTATTGGTACGGATGGTATCCCTCACATAGTACTTATAGTACAATTTAGCATTACTCGCAATAGGACTTAGGAATTGCTTATTGATGAAATAGACACTTTCTTCGTAAATATCAATAGGCTGAAACATATAGCCCATGAAAGATTCAATATTGGCGTTGTTGATATATCTGGAATCAAATTCTGTTTTTTCCTCAGCTTTAATAATTTTTTTTGTTCGTGCTGGATTTTGTTGCACATAATTGTCTGATATAGATTCAAATATAAAGATGCTTAATGCTTCTTGGTCATCGACAACTCCGCTATCCACATTCGAATAGAAAAATGCTAAATCTTTATAACTTTTTTTGAAAATTCTTTTTGGATCTAATAAACCAAATTTGAGCTTTTCATACTCCTCATAATACAAGCTATCTTTTTTTTCTAACTTGTTAAGACTTCTATTTTTTATAACCAAATCAATCAGTTCAGTGGCTGGATTTCGGTTATTATACTTTTTCTTCCGATTTACTTCGACTGCCTCTATTTGGAAACTGGTATGTTCTAAAGCAATTTCTACATAGGCAACTCCAGAATCTATCTTAACCCGCTTATCATGGTATCCCAAAGCGGATACAAAAATTTCACTCGTTTGCTTTTGAATGAGTAGTTGAAAATTCCCTGATTTGTCAGTAGAAGCACCCGTGTTGTTTTCCTCGCATTTTATGCTAGCGGTGGTTATAGCCTCTTTGGTTGTTGCATCGACAACCTTACCTTTAATACGTATTTGACCTTGTAGATTCAGCACTGAAAATACAAAGATTAGCAAGGTATATAAGGATCGTATCAGATAATTCGGCACTCTTTCCATAAGTATTTGAGGTCAATCATAAAGATACAATTTGTGTCTAAAGTTCAAAATTAATCTA
>NZ_JAAKGQ010000057.1:0-22130 GCF_011043515.1 Sphingobacterium sp. SGL-16
CAAAAAATCCTGTAAGAAAGCTTACAGGATTTTTTTATGATTTAGACATTAAATTTTCGTTGTAAAAGATTGTAGAATTTCTCTACTGTTTGTGACTTTTCTGCCCATCCATTTTTCACAGCGTAATTGGATTGCAAAAATGCATCTGCTTCGGCAAATGAATCAAATCTATTCAACAATTCGATTGCTTCACTATACGCCAAACTGTACCCATTAAATAAGTCTTTAATATAAAGCAACTTATCATTTAAACTTACAGCAGTTTTCAAATCCAACACCTTTTCTTTGGCAGTAGATGTTTGGAATTGTTGCGTCACATTGATTCCTGCTTGCTTTTGCTGTTTGATTAATTCATTGATAGATAAAGGACGTGCAGGGGCATCTTCAGCTGCTGGAACAGATACACTTGCAGAAGGGATTTCCACTTCTTTAGCTGGAATAGAAACTGGAATTACCACTTCTTCCTCCTCCTCTTCTAGAACAGGAGCTTCAATTGATTGCGCAATATCGGATACATCATCCGCGGATTCTATTGGATCCTCCTCCTGAGCAACGACAGGTGTCACATCATTGATATTGAAAGCAAATTCAGCTTGTTTAGGTTCTTCCTGTTTATCCTTTACTTTTGGGAGCTCTTCTTCAATCTCTTCAAACACTTCTTGCGTATCATCAGCAGGTTTGCTTATTTCTGTAGCAGGAGTGAATATTGTCTTATTTGAAATTTCTTGTTGAAAATTCGCAGATTGCGTCAATTGAGCTTGAGCTTTCAAAGCTTCAAAATGCTTGGTTAAGGCAGCAAGATTTGCTTCCAACAAAGTTATATCTACGATATCAATTTCACTTGATTTCTTTATTTCATTATATTGAGATTGAATATCTACAAAAAGATAATCTATTTTTGAGATGATTTGCCCTTTAGTTTTTGCCATGGATATATGTTTATTTTAACCTTAAGTTGACAGTGAACAAGTGGAAAACGAAAACGTCTGAAAATGACATAGTTTTCGTTTCAACTTCCTTTTTATACTTCAAAAATAAGATATAATTTCGATATTCGTATCGTCAAACACAGGTTGATTTACATTTCTTTCGCAAAAAAGTAAATCTACCTATACATCAAAAAAATATGCTTTTTTCAGAACAATATTTCAGTCAAAGAGATAGACAAGTGGGTAGTATTGAGGTGATTTGTGGATCTATGTTTTCAGGTAAAACTGAAGAGTTGATACGTCGTATGAAGAGAGCACAATTTGCAAAATTGCCTGTTGAAATTTTCAAACCTGCTATTGATATTCGTTACGACGAAAAAGAGGTCGTATCTCACGATAGCAACAGTATTCCATCAACACCAGTGGAGCATTCCTCAGCCATTCTTTTGCTTGGTGGGGATGCCAAAGTAGTCGGTATTGACGAAGCGCAATTTTTTGACGATGAACTACCTAATGTGTGTATACAATTAGCCAACCGCGGTGTTCGTGTGATTGTAGCTGGTTTAGATATGGATTATCAAGGAAGACCATTTGGTCCAATGCCGAATATTATGGCGGTCGCTGAAGATGTATATAAGGTACATGCTGTCTGTGTAAAATGTGGTGCTCCCGCAAATTACTCTTATAGATTTACCAAGAATGATAACGTCGTATTACTCGGAGAAAAAGAAAGTTACGAACCACGTTGCCGTCATTGTTACTATATAGATGAGGATAAATAACTAGAAAGCCTTCGAAAATGTCGAAGGCTTTCTAGTATTATAATTGACTGACAATTACTGGATCTAAAGGTTTGATTTTAGAACGGTAACGATGTACCAATTTCCCTTTTTCATCAATCAGGAATTTCTCAAAGTTCCAATTGATATCTCCCGTGAAATCAGGATTGGGTTGTTCTATCAAATATTTGAAAAGTGGATGAATATTTTCGCCTTTCACTTCTACTTTTTCAGCAATAAGAAATGTTACACCAAAATTTTGTTCACAAAATTCAGCAATATCTTCATTCGTTCCAGGCTCTTGATTCCCAAAATTGTTAGCAGGGAATCCTATGACTACTAGGTTTTTACCATATAGTTTGTGTAATTCTTCTAGTTCTTTGTATTGTGGTGTAAATCCACATTTTGAAGCTGTATTTACCAACAACAATTTTTTCCCTTTGAACTGCGATAATTTTATTTCTTGACCATCAATAGACTGGAATGAAAAATCATACACCGATGAAGGTGAAAGTATCATATTTAATATCATTAATAAGGTAATCATACTTGTATTGTTTTAATATGAAAGATTAGATGTTTCGCGTTCGATTACATAGTCGAACAAATCATAGATAGGACTCGCAAGAATTTTGCCAACTTTGACACCATGCATCTGACAAACTTGTCTTATATGCATATCAAATGTGTAAGCTACACGACCGACAAAATTGCAACTGTATTCCCAGTAATTAGGATAAGTCATGATATTGGTACGAACAAACTCATCAAATCCTTCTGTAAGCAATTTATCTATATAAGGATGCGATCGATGCTCCGACATAAATGGAATGAAGGAAGCAAGATAGGAATTAGGTCTATCCTTCTGATATACGTTTTTAATGACGTTATCTTTGTTGAGACGGTATTTTTCTTCAAATAATTTGGCTATATCACGAGGCATGGTATCATAAAGAAAATTTGTGATCAATTTCTTACCAAACCATGCTCCTGAACCTTCATCTCCTAAAATATAGCCAATACCATGATGACTAGGCTGCAAAACTTGACCATCATAAAAGCTAATATCCGACCCCGTTCCCAAGGTTGCGATTAAGCCTTTATTATTTTTTAATGTAGCATAAGCTGCACCTAACAAATCGGACTCTACAGAAATAAATGAATTCGGAAATAAAGTCGTCAAGGCGTTGGAAACAATCTCTCTTCTATCTGGTGTTATACTGCCTGCCCCAAAAAAATACACTTCTTTAATTTCCTGTGAGTAGGGAATAATCTCTGGTACATCCTTCATCACTTTCTCAATTTCTTTTTCACTCACAAAGAAGGGATTCAATCCTTTGGTTTTGAAAAATAAAGGTTTGCTATCAGGTAGATTTAGCATCCAATCCGAACTCGACGAACCGCTATCCGCAACTAGTATCATTATCCTTGTTTAGTTTAACTTTTCCTATCCCAAATATAACAAATCCAAGTAGAGTTTTAGTCTATACAAATGGTATTATTATTAATATTTTGAACTCCTTTTCATTAGTTCTACCTTTGGTTAAATTTTCTAAAGGACACAACACATGACAAAATCTATACATTTTGAATTATCTTTTTCGGAACCTCAAGCTCATTACGTGGATGTGCAAATGATGATTGAAGGATTTGAAGACCAAGAATATATTGATATCAAAATGCCGGTATGGGCACCAGGATCGTATTTGGTTCGCGAATATTCAAAAAATGTAGAACGATTCAACGCTAAAAACACAGAAGGAAATAGTTTATCAGCAATAAAGACTGCTAAAAATACTTGGCGCGTACATAATCCAAAAGGAAAATTAGTGATTTCATACTCCGTTTACGGATTTGAAGTTTCTGTTCGCACTTCATTTATCGATGATTCCAGAGCGTTTTTGAGTCCTGTGGGAACATTTATGTATGTTGATGGCTATTTAGATTTAGAAACTTCGGTGAAGATTCATCTTTATAAATCATGGAATAAAATCTCCACAGGTTTACAAAAGATTTCCGAAGAAAATACATTTTATGCACCCAATTTTGATATTCTTTTTGATTCACCAATCGAAATTGGAAATCAAGATACCTGGTCATTTGATATTGATGGCATTTTGCATGAATGTGCCATGGTTGGTCCAGCCGATTATAGCAAGGACCAATTGACAGAAGATATTACTAAAATCGTGCGAGAGGAAAATAAAATTTGGGGTTCCAATCCCAATGACTATTACGTCATCGTCACGCACAATTACCAAAATGGAAGCGGTGGTTTAGAACATTTAAACTCGACTATTTTAGCTGCATCACGCTTTGGCTATTCGCAACCTAGCGCCTACAAAAACTATCTAAGTCTAGTTGCACACGAATATTTTCATTTGTGGCACGTGAAACGTCTTCGTCCTAAAGCTTTAGGACCTTTTGACTATGAGCAGGAAAACTACACTACAGGATTATGGATTATTGAAGGATTCACTTCATACTATGATAATTTAATCATTCGTCGTTGTGGATTTTTTGATGAAACAGAATACCTTCAAAAATTAGCTGTAGACTTCAATTTAGTATATAATCGACCAGGCTATCTGCTACAAAGTGCCGCAGCATCTAGTTTTGACACTTGGATCAAACAATATCGTCCTGACGAAAATTCGCAAAACGTAGCTATTTCCTATTATAATAAAGGTGCTATGCATGCCGCAGCATTAGACATCAAAATTATTGCTGAAACTCATGGTGCGAAACGATTGGATGATATAATGAAAGCTGCTTACGAACATTTCTATTTGATTGAAAATAGAGGTTTTGAGGAAGATGAGTTCCAAGCTTTGGCCGAAGAAGTGACTGCCGTAAATTTAGATGATATATTTAAAGCTGCACATAGCACGGAAGATATCGACTATAATTCATATTTCAATCTTGTGGGTTACGAATTAGTGAACCAAGCGGACGATCAAGATCACCAAAGTCTAGGAATCAAAATTGGCAGTAATGAAGGTCATACCGTTATTAAAAACATTGACCGTAATTCTGCAGCCTGGAAGGCTGGATTAAATGTACATGACGAATTAATTGCAATTAATGGTCATCGTATAGAAATCAATGGAAAAGCTTTGGATTATATTTTGTCTCATAGCGAAGAAGGAGAAAAGGTGAAAATTCTTATTTCCCGTGATGGATTAATTCGAGAAATAGAAGTAGAACTTCTTACATCGAACAAAAAATCATTCAGTATTGAGCGAATGACTAATGCTACAGAGGAACAACGTAGATTAGGAAATATTTGGTTATCTCTATAATAAGAACAAGAAAGGCTTTTCATTTGTGAAAAGCCTTTCTTGTTTTAGAATTTGTATCTAATGGAAAAACCAATAGGGTCAAATACTCGAATCGTAGACTCTTGTAAAAAGTCAAAATAAGGTTTTACATCCAATGACAAAGAAATAGGTGCCGTAGGCAAGCTATATTCTACACCAACTATACCATCAATACTCAAACTCAATTCAGAGTTCTTCGGAATATGTGTACCTTCATTGTTAGTATAAGCTTTATACGTGTAATTACCCACACTACCGCCAAAACCGTAGTACCAACTAAAATTATTTAAAGGTAATTCCTTGTGATATTCATATAATCCTACTAATCTAAATGAACTAGTTGAAGAATTACTTTTCACACTTAAAATTCCTTCCACAGCTCTATCTGGAGCTAAGGTATGGCGATAATTAATACCAGAGGCAGAACCGAAACGTAAACCAACGGCATGGTCACTTGTTAATTGAGCTGAAGCATCTTTACCTAAGAAAATTGCTGCAGCAATCAAAAAAATATTACGTATTGCTTTTTGCATATTGATTATAAATAATGGATTTGCTTCAAAAATAACATAATTTCAATTTTATCTCCAATAAAATTCGTTAAGGTATGTTAATTAGGTAATTTTCATTTAATATTAGTTTTTCCTAAACTTTTTCTTTAAATTTATTATGCTAACATAGCGTTTAAGATAACCACTTATAAAAATATACATTGAGACCATGAGTAAACCAACACGATTATTTGACTTTTTAAAAACTGACATCGATACGGCTGGGAGAATTCTAAAACTTTCCAAAAGAAACGGTTCTGGCTGGAAATCTTACGACAAGGATCTAATCCTTCAGATCGTAGATAACTTGAGTAAAGGACTTCTCGCCAAAGGAATTCAAAAAGGTGATAAAGTTGCACTTATGTCCGGTAATAGACCTGAATGGAATTTTGTGGACTTTGCTTGTAATCAATTAGGGGTAGCCTTAGTGCCGCTGTATCCAACTCTTTCCGCTCAAGATCTTTCCTATATCGTCAAAGATGCAGAAGCTAAAATGCTTTTTGTAAGCAACCAAGAGTTAGTTACAAAAGTCGTAAAAGCTGTCGCGGAAAATAATTTAGCATTAGATATTTATACATTGGACGAAGTTCCAAACCAAAAAAACTATACTGAACTCCTTGAATTAGGGAAACAACAAAATATTGATCTTACTGCCTACAATGAGGCCGTGCAACCTGATGATTTATTGACATTGATCTATACTTCGGGAACGACAGGTAAACCTAAAGGGGTATACCTGACTCATCACAATATTATCAGCAATGTGGCTGCCTGTTCGCCGTTATTAACGGATGACATCAAAAAAGCACTTAGTTTCTTACCGTTATGCCACATTTTTGAACGCATGGTGGTTTATATGTACATTTCAAAAGGAGTAAACATCTATTATGCGGAAAGTCTAGATAATATCGTAGCCGACATCAATGACGTAAAACCTCATGTATTCACAACTGTTCCACGTGTATTAGAAAAAGTTTATGACAAAGTCATAGAAAAAGGAAAAGCTTTGACAGGTTTAAAAAAATCATTGTTTTTCTGGGCTTTAGAGCTAGGGCATCAATTCAAAGAACCGAAGCTCAATGGAAGCTGGTATAATATAAAACTGGGTATAGCCCGTAAACTTATCTTCTCCAAATGGCAACAAGCTCTGGGAGGCAACATCAAATTCATAATATCGGGCGGAGCTGCCTTGCAAGAAAGATTGGCTCGCGTATTTTGGGCAGCTGATATTAAAGTATTAGAAGGTTACGGTTTAACCGAAACTTCGCCTGTAATAGCTGTAAATTCCTGGGATGAGAATGATGTGAAATTTGGGTCCGTGGGTCGTGTTCTAAAAAATTTGAAAGTAAAAATTGCCGAAGATGGTGAAATTTTGGCAAAAGGTCCTTCCATCACAAAAGGTTATTATAAAAATGATGAAGCCACCAAAGAAACTATTGACGAAGACGGTTATTTCCATACGGGAGATATTGGAGAATTAACAAAGGACGGATTCTTAAAAATTACAGATCGCAAAAAAGAGATTTTCAAAACTGCGGGTGGAAAATACATTGCGCCGCAAGTGATGGAAAACAAATTGATGGAATCGGTGTTAATAGGTCAGGTAATGATCATTGGAGAAAATAAAAAATTCCCTGCTGCGCTCATTTTTCCGGCATACGAAGAGTTGGAAAAATATTGCAAAATCAAAGGTATTCCTTTTGAATCGAAGGAATCTATTATTAAAAATCCACAAATTCTCGAAAAGTATCAGCAAGAAATAAACAAAGCAAATGAGAATTTTGGACACTGGGAAATGGTGAAAAAATTTGTATTATTGCCTAAGGATTGGACCATTGATAATGGTGAACTCACACCAAAATTATCATTGAAAAGAAAGATTATTCTTCAAAAACACGAAGAAGACATCAAAAGAATTTATGCTGAATAGAACTGAAAAAACTATAAAAAAAGAAAAAGAGCCTTTTATCCAAAAGATAAAAGGCTTTGGCAAATTATTAATAGACAGTGGAAATGGTTTCGCTGAAGATAACTGCATGAAATTGAGCGCTTCTCTGGCGTATTATACTGTTTTTTCCATTGGACCACTTATTATTATTTTAGTTTGGGCTTTAGGTTTTTTCTACGGCAGTCAGCTCGAAGGTCCTGATGGCGCACAAAATAAGGTGATGACTGAGCTAAATGAGCTCTTCGGCAGAGAAATAGCAAAGTTATTGGACAATGCTGTTAGACAAATTTCTCTTGAAAATAAATCCAGTATTGGTCTTCTTATTGGTATTATTACCTTAGTAATGACCTCAACGACAATATTCGTCGATATTCAAAACTCGATCAATCTTATTTGGAAGGTAAAAGCAAAACCAAAAAAAGGTTGGCTCAAAATGATTATCAATAGATTAATATCATTTTCCATGATTTTGGGCTTGAGTTTTCTATTAATTGCGTCACTTTTGATAAGTAGTATTATCGGAATAATTACTAAAAATATTGAGCTGATATTAGATAAATGGAATATTCAGCATTTAGATATTCAATTTTGGAACTGGGTAAATAATGGTATTACCTTTGTCGTTATCGTTATCCTTTTTGGGTTTATTTTTGCTTTTTTGCCCGATGCTAAAGTACGATTTAAAGATATTTTAGGAGGATCTATATTTACTACATTGCTCTTTATGATAGGTAAATATGGTATTTCTCTTTACCTATCCTATAATGCCACAGCAACAGCTTATGGCGCCGCAGGATCGATTATTATCCTTTTAGCGTTCGTATACTATTCAGCTGCAATTTTATATTTCGGAGCGGAATTTACCAAAGAGTATGCTATCAGATACGGTCGAGGTATCACGCCTGCTTCTTATGCAGTATTAGTAAAACAAACAGAGTTAGAAATTGATCCAGAAACTGGAAAGCGCGAATTGGTCAAAAAACACAACGAACCCGTTCAATAGTGAAAGACCAAAGTATTAAATACATGCTGTTGGCGGGATTTTTCTTTGCCATCATGAATGTATGCGTGAAATTTGTGTCCCATCTCCCTACATTAGAAGTTGTATTATTTCGAAGTATATTCAGTTTTGTAGTAACTTATTATTATTTACGAAAAAATAATATTCCTCCTTTGGGTAATAATATTCCCGTATTAACAATGCGCGGAATAGCTGGTTGCTTGGGACTGATTGGTTCTTTTTATACCCTGCAGCATATTCCGCTTGCATCCGCTGTCACCATCAATTATCTTTCACCTTTCTTTACAGCAATACTGGGTATTTTTATAGTTAAGCAAAAAATAAGACCTATTCAATTTTTGTATTTTGCCATGTCAATCGCTGGTGTGTTTATGCTTAAAGGTTTTGATTTTCGTATCTCCACTTTGGATGTGTGCATTGGGCTGAGCGCGGCTCTGTTTGCTGGACTAGCGTACAATATGATTGCCAGAAGTAAAGGAAGTGAACATCCATTAGTAGTTATATTTTATTTTCCATTACTAACTATACCCGTTGTCGGGATTTATTCCTTTTTTGATTGGAAAACTCCTGAAGGTATGGATTGGCTTTATCTTTTACTAATTGGAATTTGCACGCAACTAGCACAATATCATATGACACTCTCCTATCAAAGCGCCAATTTGGCTAAAGTTGCTAGCTTAAATTACTTAGGCGTAATCTACGCTTTGGGATTTGGATATATTTTCTTCCAAGAGACATTTAATTCGATGAGTCTATTGGCTATTCTTGTGATATTACTTGGAGTATTTCTCAATTTATTTGACCAAAAAATATTCAGAAAGAAAAGCCCTGATAATTAGCCTATAAAAAAAGCCAACTTTGTAGTTGGCTTTTGTATTAAAGTAATTCTTCTAATTTACATTATAATGGTAAACCGTACGTCCTATTCGTCCCGTACTATCTAATCCTTCAACGACTACTTTATATTTACCATTTCCATCAGCATTATAGAAATCCAAAGTGGCTTTACCATTATCGTCCAACTCGACTGTAGGATTCCAATAAATCGTTGTACGGTAATCGTTTGTAGCTTTTTGAGCATCAGTTTCATACTTCGGCGCATAGAATTTACGTTCTTTGATATAGCCTAATGGGAATAAATCAATCACATTAGACTTAGGTAACATCGCTTCGATTTGCGCTAAAGTCATACGCGGACCTTTAGGTTTTTCCTTCTTCGTAATGATGGATACCACACCATCATTTTGATACAAACGACTTACCGTTCCTAAATCATCACGTGTGAAGATTTCAATTGCTTCTACTTCAGTTGGATTAATAGAATTCAAAGTATTTTCGTCAATTGGCATACCATTCAAGAAGAACTGTACTGGAACGCGACTACCTTGGTTATAGCTTCTTGTTAAATAATATTTCAAGGTATTGGCATCGTAAGTCACACCCGTAAGCATCGTATTCAGACACATTGTCAATACATTACAGCCGCTTAGACGATCTCCTTCAATACGATGATCCGCCATAGAGAGTCCTGTCAAAGCCGAAAATTCTTTACTTGTACGCTGCACCTTACGATCTGCCGTCACAGTTACTTCATCAATTAATATAGAAGTTCTGAATTCATTTTTACTATTCGCCAAATAGTTGGACATTTCCTTGTCAATATTCAAAATATCGTTTGCTTTGTATGGATTATTTTCATCCACAGCAGGGAAAAATGATTGATCCATATTGATAACGATATTGCGGTAGTTGTCGTTACTACGTGCATTAATAGTAACTTTCACCGAATCTGGAAAGTTCAAATTCTCAAAAGCAAAACGTCCATTGTTGTCTGTATAAGTGTCTTTTTTGATCGCTCTTGCTGGTATTGAAAGTAATAATCCTCCATTTGGATAAGTTCGTCCCGTATTCAAACGCAAAGTACCTGACAATTTAATTCCTTGTTCTGGTAAAAACTCTGCGTCAATTTTTGGATATTTTTCAGCTACCAAGTCATCATAGGAGAATCTTCTAAAACCTTGTGTCAATAATAAAGCATCCAATGCATCTTTACGGTTCGTGACTTTCTCATCAAAATAATAGTTTGGTTTCTCAATGAACCCCGTTAAATCTGAAGTCAACAACAAATTGCTTAAAATCGTATTTTCTTGATGTTCATCAAAAGGAGTTTTTGCCTCATCTATAACAGAAATCGAAAGATTTGTCGCCGCTTTTTCAGATGTTAAATTTGCAATATCCAAGACGACTTTATCTTTCTTTTTATAAGCCGATTTATCCGTTTTAATTTGGATAGCTAAATTTTCGGCATAATCATAAAATACCAAACGCTCACTGATTGCTTTACCTTGAGCCGTCATCAAAGTGAATTGCATCACACCATTTGGCAGATCTTGAATAGGTACATTTACGACGGAACTCGCATTTTTCACCGTAACCTGAGCACCATAAATTAAATGGCCATTCATCTGACCAAAGATATAAAAGGGCTGATTTTGTATTTTGTCCAAATAAGTATCATTTGTGATAATCTCCACCTGGACTGCATCATTTGCTACTGTTTTAATCGCTAAATTAATCCCTTCCGTTTTTACTGCAGGCAAATCGTAAGTACGTTCTTGACCATTAATCGTAACTACAGCTTTGTATGTTTCATTAGCAGCTGGGGCGAAATGCGTATACCCCATACCTAATCCAAAATCTTCAAATTCAACGACCGTAGCTTTTTTGGAATTAATAATTTTCCCTTTGACACGAACACCTTTACCATGAGAATCAATAGCTTTGAAAGCAACTCGCTTATCAACACCTGCTAATAAATCTCCCCCTTCTGGGAAAAACTGTACATCATATTCAGTCAAGGCATTTTTCAATGGGAAATCACCTACCATAGAAGTTTCGCCATCAATTTTCACTATTAATCTGCCTTTTTTGAAGAGCTCTTTTTCCTTTGCAGAAAAAGAAATATTTGCTCGTCCCAAATCGTCTGTTTCTCCTTTTCCTTTATCAAAAGGATCCCAACCGTCAATAGCTTCCCAAGTGATTTTCTTACGCGCCAAAAGTGCACCGCCTCGATCTCTAAATTGAATGGTTGCATTAGTTTTATTTCCTTCAGTTACATAGGAAACCTCTGATCCTAATTTTTTGTTAATCGCATCTCCTACCGTAATGATTTTATTGTACAAATAATCAACACTAAAATTCATCATCCACTTGGTATACGCTCTAAAGCGGTAATTGTCTTGCTTTATCACCTGCGGATCTAGCACATAATAGCCTTCTCCACCATTATTTTTTAAGGGAATACGCAATGTTTGAATCAACGAATCTCGACCATTGATAATATCTACATACGCAATTTTACTAGGTTGATATTCCAATTGGTTAGTGTACAAATAAGTTTTGAACCATAGCGTATCGCCAACCGCGTAATAAGGTTTATCAAAGTGCAAGTGTATTTTCTCAACTGGATAAACTCCTAAATATTTTTGCACACGCTCTACCACCGTATTGATCGGAATACGAGGTATTTCTTGTGCTTGTAGAAATTGGATTTGAAAAATTAAAAAGAATACGGAAAATATGAGGTTTATTTTTTTCATCTATACAATGTATTTAGCTAAAAATACAAATTTTAAAATTCTTTGGCATACAACAGGAGCTAAACTCTGTTTTTTTAACATTTTTTTATAAAAGTGGCGCCATTAATCGGCAAACTGAATCCGCGGCTCTTTTCCAACGTGGACGTGACATCCAAGCTTTTATGGTCAATAATTCAGCATCCTTTTTATCTTGCTCAAACTGATCAGATAACTTTAATGCTATGGTTTGATCGGAAACAACTGCCGCTATCTCATAATTAATGTAAAAGCTTCGGATATCTAAATTTACTGTACCAACAAAAGCCAATTTATCATCTATTACTGCAGTTTTAGCATGCAAAAATCCTTTATTGTAAAGATAAACTTTCACACCGCGCTCCAATAAAGGTTTTAGAAATGAAAAGGAAGCATGTTGCACAAAATAAGAATCCGAGGTACTTGGCACCATTAATTCCACTTCCACCCCAGAAGCTGCAGCAATGATCAAGGCACGTTCTAATTCTTCGCTCGGAATATAATAAGGTGTACACAATTGAATTTTTGAACTAGCTTCACCAATTGCAATGAGCAAAGCTTCCATATTAAAAGGTCCGACAGATGCGGGATCGCTGGAAACAAACCCCACTCCAGCATTACCTTTCTCGTTGGCTTTCTCTTGAATAACGTGCAGATATCCATCTTCCAGAAAAAAAGATTTTCCATCTGTCTGGTTCCATGAATTCCAAAAAGAAACTTGTAATAGATTTATTGCTAATCCCTTAACACGAACAGAAGTGTCCCGCCAATAAACTTTATTCGGTACATCGGACCTATTAATGTATTTATCCGAAATATTAATGCCTCCCACATAACCTATGCGACCATCTATCACACAGATTTTGCGGTGGTTACGGTAATTGGAATTAGCCAGTGAAGTAAAAGTTACAGGCAAGAAAGCATGAAAATCAATTTTAGAATTTTTCTGCTTTCGCATATATTTCACCAAATCAGGAGAACCAAAGCTATCAACAATTAATCGTACTATTATCCCTTCTGCAGCTCTTTGTTCTAAAAGATTCAGAATCTGAAGGCCTATGCCATCCAGATTAAAAATATAATATTCCATATGAATGGAATGCTTTGCTTTTGCTAAATCTTCTAATAAAAATTTAAATTTCTCTTCACCATTAATCAGTAGCTGTACATCATTATGCAAAGTAGGTGAAGATAAACGTTCTTTTTTCATTAATCGGAAGACTTTGGAAAGATCCCCTATATCCTCATGGATATCTTGAATAAAAGATTCCATAATGGGATCCAGTTCCTTCCATTTTTTTTCCAGCCGCAAAGCTTGCTGCCGATTAATACGTTTGATTTTTTTGACTTTGACAAATTTTTGTCCAAAGAAGTAATAAAGTACTACTCCTACAAACGGCAAAAATATAATGACTAAAATCCAAGCTACAGTTTTGGTAGGGTTTCGGTTTTCGATGAGAATAGCACCGATAATACCTGCATAAAGAATCAAAAGTGGCACCCAATACCAGTTAACGACGAAATCAATAAAAGGTTTTAATTGTTCCAGATGCATTCAAGATAGCTTATTATTTATTGATAAATATACTACATAAAAGACAAAGCCTACTATTTGTAGGCTCCAATTTTAATCTTAAATATATTTTTGAATTCTTAGATTACACGGTCTTTGTCCCATTTCTCTAAGTAATCCCCTACTCTTCTTAGGAAAGTTCCTCCTAATGCGCCATCTATTACACGATGATCGTATGACATGGTCAAATACATCATATGGCGAATCGCAATTACATCCCCATCTTCCGTTTCGATAACTGCTGGCTTTTTAGTAATCGAACCGACAGCAAGAATAGCTGCTTGAGGTTGATTGATGATTGGCATCCCAAAGATATTTCCAAACGCACCAATATTAGTAAACGTAAATGTACCTCCTTGTGTATCGTCTGGCTTCAATTGATTAGCACGAGCACGATTTGCCAAGTCATTCACCGCTTTACTTAGTCCGACCAAACTCAATTGATCCGCGTCTTTTATAACAGGGACGATCAAGTTTCCAGAAGGCAAAGCTGCAGCCATACCGATATTTATATGTTTACGTTTAATGATATTATAACCATCTACGGAAACATTGATCATAGGGAAATCTTTTAATGCTTTGCTGATAGCTTCAATAATCAATGGGGTAAAAGTAATATTTTCACCTTCACGCTTTTTGTAAGCATCTTTTACTTTATTTCTCCAATTCACCAAGTTGGTAACATCGGCCTCAACCACCGAAAACACATGCGGAGAAGTATGGATACTTTGAACCATGTGATCCGCTATAAGACGACGCATACGATCCATTTCCACGATTTCATCACCATTCATACTCTTTATCAATTGCGCTGGAGCGGAGGGGATTGGAGTAGTTTTAGAAACAGAACCTGTTGTATGTGATTTTTGTGCAGTTTGTGTTACTTGTGCTTGACGAACCGGTGCAACTCCTCGTGAAGCGATATAATCTAAAACATCTTGCTTGGTCACCCGACCATCTGATCCCGAACCGATAATAGTATCCAATTCAACTTGAGAAACATTTTCTTGTTGTGCAATACTACGCACCAATGGTGAATAAAATCGACCTTCTGTTATTGTAGAAGAAGAAACCGAATCTTCTTTTGTTTCTAATTTATCAATACCTGGAATAGCAAAATCAGTTTCTTCCACGTTAGTTTGGGATGTTTCCTTTGTTGTAGGTTCTTCTATAAGAGTACTAGAATGTTCTTCTGATGAACTCTCTTCCCCATCAATTTCAATTAAAGCAATAGCCTCACCCACTTGAGCTATAGTTCCTTCTTGAAAAAGAAATTCTTTCAACACACCATTTACAGGGGATGGTACCTCTGAATCTACTTTATCCGTAGCGATTTCTGCAATAGTATCATCTTCTTTAATCGAATCACCAATGGCTTTCACCCACTTTGTGATTGTCGCTTCCGATACACTCTCACCCATTTTAGGAAGAATCAACTTAAATATTGCCATATTAATTTTGTGTTTTATGTTACTAAATTAAATAATTAGGAATAGAATCCCTAAAAACAAAATATAATATTTTAAAATTCTAATTTCACAAAAGTAAATTTCTAATTGCTCTTATCTTTTATATACATATTCCAAAGCATCGCAAAAGCATTAGCCACGGTACGTTCAATATTCACTGCTCTATCATTACGAAATTGAAACAAGCGAGTTTGTGTTTCATTTTTACCACTTACAGCAATCCAAACTGTACCTACTGGCTTATCAGCAGTTCCACCTGTTGGACCTGCTATTCCGCTCGTCGCAATAGCGTAATCTGCTTTTGCAAGTTTTTTGACTCCTTCGGCCATTTCTATAACCGTTTGTTCACTTACAGCACCAAATTTTTCCAAGGTATCTGCTTTAACTCCAAGAAGTTCCTGTTTGATGTTATTATGGTAAGAAACCACTCCACAATCGAACATCGCACTAGCACCTGAAATTGCCGTAATACCACTTGCCAAACTTCCACCTGTGCAGCTTTCCGCTGTAGCCAATTTGAGGTTTTCACTAGAGAAGGTTTCCACAATAGCTTCTTCTAAAGTAATATCTTTACTTGCAACGACGTGATGTCCCAAGCGTTGGACAAACCTGGCATGAAAGTCATCTATACTTTCGGCAGATTCACCTATTTGAGTCAAACGCAAGCGCACTAAGCCTAATTTAGGCAAATAAGCTAACTTAATATTAGGGGGTAGCGAATTTTCAATGTCAGCAATTTTCTCTGCTAGAAATGATTCACCTAATCCAATAGTGATAATATGGCGGTGTTGAATAGGTTGTTGCCCACCAAGATTTTTTAACAACGGAATTAAACGATTTGTTATCAGGTATTTCATTTCAAATGGTACACCTGGTAAGAAAACAAAGATTTTTCCTTCCTTCTCCACTAACATGCCTGGAGCAGTTCCTACATCATTAAACAAAACTGTACAATCTTCTAAGACATCTGCCTGAGCTTGATTAATATCAGGCATTATCTTTCCAGGTGCTACTCTTGAAAATAAAGTTTGAACATGCTCTAACACCATTACATCACGCACTAAAGGCTTTAGAAAATAAGTAGAAATCGTTTGTTTGGTAACATCATCTTTTGTCGGCCCAAGACCTCCTGTAACGATTATAATATCAGCACGACTTGAAGCTTGTTTTAGAGCTTCCAAAATATTTTCTGATTTATCAGAAATAGAGGTTATTTGGGTGACAGGAATATTTAGAAGGTTAAATTGTTGACCAATCCAAGCGGAATTAGAATCAACAATTTGACCTAATAGTATTTCATCTCCTATGGTTATGATTTCAGCATTCATAACACATAGTTAGCAAAAAAAATCTAATATGAATAATGGCTATTACGTTTTGTCAGCTTCAAATCTTGCAATACAGAAGCTTTTGCGCGAATCGTAATATTATAAGACTGGTATCGTCCAAAAGGAACCCAACCCACAGACATATCCCAACAGTGCAAATCGCGGTAAATAGAAAAGTTAGTCATCGCAACTTCTTTCTGTCTGATATCGTAACCCGAATTAAATTGGATTTTCCATTTTGGGGTAACATTCACGTCGCCATGTAAATTTATAGTCGCTGTATAGTCGCTGCGTTCTCTTCGTACTTCGGTATCAAAACGTTTGAAATACTGCAAACTGAAAGATCCTGCCAAGTTCCAAGGAATGTTGAAATCCACAAACGCGTTTGGATCTCTACTGATGCGTGACAAAGCTTCCGCCTGCTCTTTGGTCATGTTTGGCATTTGATTACGCATTGAGTCGATATTGTTATTTCGGCTCTTATTTGCATCTGGATTAAAGCTATAATCAAACGACAAACCGAAATTTGTCAAACGGGCTAACTTTCCATTTTTTATGGAATATCTATCAAT
Source organism: Sphingobacterium sp. SGL-16 (assembly GCF_011043515.1). NCBI lineage: Bacteria > Pseudomonadati > Bacteroidota > Sphingobacteriia > Sphingobacteriales > Sphingobacteriaceae > Sphingobacterium > Sphingobacterium sp. SGL-16. The sequence goes on from NZ_JAAKGQ010000057.1 coordinate 17,105, forward strand.
ACGCTGACCTTGATTATCCAATTCTAGCGGATCCAATGAACCATTAAAATTTAAATTTATTTTTTCATTGAATAGGCTTGTTCTTCCTGAAAATAAAATAGGTGATATTTTCAATGAATCGGCAGCAAAATTATAATTACCACTAAAAGTTAAACCTTGCAAAATAGGGATCTTCTTAAATGCTTTATTTCCCGTCTCCGTAGAATCCCCTTTATTTCTAACCTTAGCTTCGATATTATTATCTATGGAGAAGCCGATACCCATTTGTTTGTCCGCACCTGGACCACCAAAAATAGCTCCATCAAAGATGGAATATTTGCCTAATCGGCCATCTTGGTTAATCCATTCTTTGTAAAATCCGTATTTAGGATCACCAAAATCTGGGCTATAGTTAAAATTAATAGATGGAGTAATTACGTGGCGAATGGCTTCAATTTTTCCAATTTTAGGGTACATACCATACACTTTAGTTGATAAACCGCTCGACATGGAATAATCATAAGCGCGGCGGAAACCACCTACAGTATCTTTTACATTGATGTAACCATTGATTTCATTGGCTCTATAATTACGAATAGTTTGCAAATACCAACGTTCTGTATAGTTAACTGATGTATTGAATTGGAAATGTTTAAATGCATTCAAACTTAAACTTACAGGAATATTGTGTTGAAAACCGTTCGTAAATTGTTGTAATGTTTGCTTACTAAAGATAGTAGAGTCACCAGTTGACAAAGAGTTACGACCTTGTAAACTATAACCTACCGTAATACGTTGATACCATTTTTGCTCACCTACGCGATCTTTGGAATCAAAAGGATTAAATGTCGAAACATTCAAGGAGAATTGTGGCAATTCCAAATCTACTTTTCCTGTTGACATATCTTGACGGTGTGTAGCACTCGACGTGAAGTTCACTTTTCCATCCGCAAATACTTTTCCGTAACTAATGGAAGAGGACATATTGTTACGTGTCAACTCTTGATAGTTATAGGTGCTACCTGCACCAGAATTCTGGAAATACGATGAAGTACCAAAATTCACGGAAGCCGAAAACGATGTTCCTGGATTTGCTTCCTGACGTTGGGTATGTGTCCAGGTCACGTTAAAATCTTTTGCCCTTTTATAATTATCAGAACCTTCTACCCCTGTAGGCGTCGAAGCGAAACGAATATTAAAACCACCGCTGAATTTATAATTCACCAAGTAATTCGTACGAATAGATGATTCCCAAGCCCCTTTTGAATAGAACGAACCTCTTAATTCTGAATCCCAATAATCATTAAATGTCAAATACCATCCAAAGTCACGTAAACCAAATCCTCGCGTCACGTCATCACCAAACGAAGGAAATAAAAATCCTGCTTGTTTTTTATTTGTTTTTGGGAAAAAGCCAAAAGGAACAGTAATGAATTTGAATGGAATACCTTGAACTACCAAGTGAGGCCATTCGGCAATAACTTGCTTATGCGTAATTAATCCTTTTGGAATAGCAATACCGAAATGCGTATGTGGAAAAGGTAAATCACATGTACTGTACATGGCATTTTGAATGGACATTTCATCGTAAATATTCTTACGAAGCACCCGTGCCTGGATATATCCGCCATCTTCTTCGGTCATAATACCGAAAGTCTTACCTTCTTGGCTTTTGTAATTGTATAATAAAGAGTCTACAGCCTTAGGCGTTTCATTCGGAAAAAGCACCACAGGGCGTCCAACATATTTTCCGGTATGATCTACCACACCACTTGCATATAGCATATTGGTATTACGATCTAATCGAATATAATCTGCAGAAAGCTCAAATTCCTGATACTTTACTTTTGCACCGCTATATAAGTGAATAATATTTTTGCTTACTTCGTTCCAAGATGAATCATTAGCCACAATAGTAACTACGGTTTCTAATCCACTTTCATTTTTCATCACCACGGTATCTTTACCGTTGGTAAGTTTTAAGTGATTTTTTGTGGTATCTGGCGTAATATTTGATGTGTCCTGCACGGAAATATTTGAAGATTGCGTACGTATAGTTTGCGAATACCCCTCGTTTATTCCCATTACAAGGAATACTAAAACACATAAAAAACTCGTTAGCGTCTTCAAATTGAAATTCTTATAATTAATTTAGCGCAAAAATAAACTATTGAGGACAAAAATAGTCAAAAAACGAATAGATAAAGTGGATATTTTTTTGAATAAAATAATATGACTTATCTTTGCTTTTGAACTGTTTTTGAATCTTCACACAAAAATGTTAAAAAAATAAAAATGAAATTTTTAAATAGTGTTAAATATATAAGTTACTTCGCTTTAGCCGTTATTTTTATTTATACAGCTTCATCGTTCCAAACCTCTCCTAATTCTTCTACCAATCCTCCAAAAAAAACTTTTACAGTGGTGCTTGACCCTGGTCATGGAGGTGCGGCTTTAGGCGCTGTTGGTCGCCGTTCAAAAGAAAAAGAGATTGTTTTGGAGGTATGCTTGAAGCTCAAAAAGGAGCTGGAAGAGAAATTAGGTATAAATGTATTATTGACCAGAACCACAGATGTGGATGTGCCGTTCCGTACACGTTCGGAATTAGCAAATAAAAATCATGCGGATATCTTCATGTCCGTACACGCAAATTCTGCCAATACTGCTCGTACACGAAATCCTCAAGTTACTGGAACCGAAACTTTAGTTTTGGGTTTTCACCGTATGAATGAACAAGATGTAGCTATCCGTGAAAATGCGGATATGTTATTAGAAGATAATTATGAGGAAAACAATGCGGATTTGATGGGATTCGATCCAAAAGATCCTTCTTCGTATATTGTTTTTAAAGTGATGAAAAGACAATATCGTGACCGCAGTATTCGATTGGCTTCATTAATCCAAAATGAATTTGTGACTTCAAATAGACCTAATCGCGGTGTGAAAGAACAAGGTTTGGCAGTGTTAGCACGTGCCAGCATGCCCGCTGTTTTAACTGAAATTGGTTTTATTTCTAGTCCTACCGAAGAAGATTATATGTTGTCTGAAGAAGGGCAAGCTGAGATTGTAAAAAATCTTGTAGATGCTATTAAGAATTATAAAGCGGCTGTAGAACGATAAAAAGAAGTATATGTTGAGAAGAAAAAGGGTTAACAAATTTATCAAAATTGGATTGACAAGCGTACTACTTAGTGGCGCTTTCTTAATTATTAGCAGTTTCAAATATGCATCTGTTGACGTCCCTCCTTCTTCGAATACTGGAAAAATTAAAGGAAAAGTAATTGTACTTGACGCGGGACACGGCGGAAAAGATCCTGGAGCGGTGGGGAAGCTTTCACGTGAAAAAGATATTGCTCTAGATATTACCCTGAAATTAGGTAAAAAACTAGAAGCCGAAATTCCAGGCACAAAAGTAATTTATACACGTAAAACGGATGTGTATCCTAACTTGTATGAACGACCTGCGTTAGCCAATAAACATCACGCGGATTTATTTGTATCCATTCACCTAAACTCCGGAGGAGAAACAACTCGAAGAGTAAAAAATAAAAAGGGGCATTGGGTTACTCAAAAAGTCTTGAATACTGCTGTAAAAGGAACTGAAACATTTGTACTAGGTTACAATAGTATGGAAAATCAAGATGTTGCCATCCGTGAAAATGCGTCTATCTTATTGGAGGACAATCACGAAGACAATTACGGTGGTTTTGACCCGAAAGATCCTGCATCTTATATTGTCTTTAAAATTCTAAAAAGAAAATATCGCGATCAAAGCATTCGTTTAGCGAAGCTAATGCAAACAGAATACAGCAAAATTGGTCGTGCTAACCGTGGAATCAAAGAACTTCCTTTGGCTGTATTGAAAACGGCTGGAATGCCCGCTGTATTGACTGAAGTTGGATTTATAAGCAATTCGGAAGAAGAAAAATATTTAATGTCTGACAAAGGTCAAGATGCGATTGTGAATAGTTTATTTAATGCTATTAAAAAATTCTAATTCTACGGATAGCTAAACATTTTCTATATTTAGTATGTTATTAGTATATTCATGTAGAATCTAAACACACAGTAACTTTGAAATTATCAAACGAAACAAAAGTAGGTGCTCTAACGGCTATAGCCATAGCTTTATTATTTATAGGATACAGTTTTTTAAAAGGAAATGATGTTTTCAGTTCCGAAAATACATTTTATACAGATTATGACAATGTCGATGGCTTGGCTGTATCGAATCCAGTATTAGTTAATGGTTTTAAAATAGGCCGTGTTTCCAAAACTACTCTTCTTGATAACGGAAAAATTCGAACAGAATTCAAAATCGAAGATGATTATAATATACCTTCCAATACCATTGCACGCATTTCCAATGACGGTTTTTTAGGTGGTAAGGTCATTGTTTTCGACCTTGGAAATAGCAAAACCTACGCTCGAGATGGAGATCCTTTGCAATCAGATGTGCAAGCTAACCTCCTTCAAAAAGTAGAGCCTTTACAAAAGAAAGTAGAAGATTTGGTTGTAAAATTAGACTCTGTATTATCTGCTGTGAATACAGCTTTGGATGATGAATTTCAACGTGATTTCAAAACCAGCCTACGCAGTATTTCTAAATCCTTAAAAAATGTTGAGACCATTACTTCGGATGTAGAGGATCTGATGGGATCAGAAAGAGTACGTTTGGCTAAGATTATGCAGAATCTTGAATCGATAACCAATAATTTCAAAAATAATAGCAGTCGCATTAATCATATCGTCGCTAATTTAGACAATCTGTCATCTGACCTGTCAAAAACTGAAATAAAGGCAACTGTTGACAATGCCAATCAGGCAATGAAAAATGTACTAGCTATTACGGATAAGATAAACAAAGGTGAGGGATCTATTGGTCTATTGGTTAATGATGACAAATTGTACAATAATCTGAGTAATGCCTCAGACAACTTGGATCAACTCGTCAATGACTTGAAAACCAATCCAGGGAAATATTTGAAAATATCCATATTTGGCAAGAAAGACACGAAATAAAAATAGCCTTGAGAATTTCTGAGGG
>NZ_JAAKGQ010000058.1:0-22086 GCF_011043515.1 Sphingobacterium sp. SGL-16
GGGATTATTGGCAATTGCACAGAATTTAAGAAAGAAAGCGGCCTAAAAAGACCGCTTTTTAATCGTTTAAAACAAAATATTGAAATATTATGAACTTGTAGCTCACACAGAGGATAAACACTGACGAATTACTGTCAAACTAAAAAAGGCCGCCTCAATTATTTTGAGACGGCCTCCTTGTATTTTTTTTATAATTAGACAATAAATATTATTTTTTGTCTAAATCATTTAACCAATTCGTAACCTCTTCACGAGTCTTACCAGTTTTTTCTTGTAACCTTCCGTAAAGTTCGTCTTCTTTTCCCTCTACATATAAAAGATCATCATCTGTCAAGTCTGCATACTGTTGCTTTACTTTACCTTTTAAGATATTCCATTTGCCTTTCAAATCTAATGAATCCATAGTATTAAAGTTTTGTTTCATTAATAGAACATATAAAAGAATATATAGTTTACAATAAAATGTTACAAAATGTTAAATAATAATTTCTGCAACATCCTTGATGAGGCAAAAACGGCGGTGGATTTTCAAAATATAAAGATTTAATAATCTTTAAAACAGTTTAATACCACAACTATTAATCAATTAACTTTTCATAATAAATATTAGAAATAATACTCATTACTTTCCATTAGGGCATTGCGTATGAAGATTTACTTTTACCTGAAACCTTTTTACAAAAATGCCAAAAGAATGATTGAAGATGTAAAAAATTTTTCAAGCTGTCCAGTGATTCCCATATTTTTAAAAAATCTCAGGGTCAAATGCATTCAAAAACGGCTTGTTATAAATAAAAAACAACAGTATAATATATATACATAATTCTCTATATTTATAAAATTTAATTCGTTTCCAGAAATTCTATCTGCCTTATGAAGCCTTATATAATTTCGCTTTTAATAAGCGTACTTTCGACTATAACAATCTATGGTCAAGATATAGATTTATCATCCGATGAACTATTTTCTCGAGCGCGAAATGTTGCATTCGAATCCAAAGATTATCCGCAAGCAATCAACTTAATTAAATCGGCACTAAATAAATCTCCAGAATATACAGATTTGCACATTTTCTTAGGAAGGCTTTATACATGGAGTGATAAAATTGATTCAGCCAAATTAGTATTTGAAAATTTACAGGCAAAAAAAATCAAAGATGAAGATTTCTATCTAGCTTACGGCTACCTACTTTATTGGAACAACCAAAACGAAAAAGCGAAAATAATTATTGATGAAGGGCTATCCCAGCATCCTCAATCCGAAGACATACTCTTGTTGCATGCGAAATTTAATTATGGTATTAAAGCCTATCAAGAGGCAGGAGCATCCGTAAATCGTTTATTGAGTATTAATTCTAAAAATACAGAAGCTAACTCACTAGCTCAAAATTTGAAATCTTATACTGCAAAAAATGCAATCAGTATAAATTATGATTTCACACATTTTGATAAACAGTTTGCTGATAATTGGCATATTTTAGGTCTTAGCTATAGGAGGGCAACATCACTTGGTTCGGTAATATTTAAAACAAATTACGCTAATAAGTTCGCTGATAATGGGCTACAGTTTGAACTAGAAGCTTACCCAAGAATCAATAAAATTTTCTATTTATATTTAGGCGCAGGCTACTCTGATAACGTAGGAATTTTTCCCCGCTTTAGAACAGGAGCTTCTCTCTATGCTAATTTACCTAAAAGCTTCGAAGGTGAAATTGGATATAGACAATTGAACTTTTCAAATAACATATGGCTATACACCGTATCCATAGGAAAATATTACCAAAATTTATGGTTCAACTTAAGAACCTATCTTTCTCCTAATAAAACGAATATATCTCATTCCTATACTGGAACTGTACGATATTATTTGAAAGGAGCAGACGATTACTTTGGACTTCAAGTAGGTACAGGTATAAGTCCTGAAGAAAATCGAAACAACCTACTTGTCGAGGATTCTTTTAAGTTAAAAACTTATAAAGTTGGCGCCAACTACAACTTTTCCATTAAAAAGAGAAATTTAGTAAGTATTGCTGCCACTTATTTCAATCAGGAGTTTCAGGTTAGCCAAAAAGGTAATCAATATGATTTAAGTATTGGCTATAGTAGAGTCTTTTAATCAAGATCGTCTCCAGATTTTTACCATTTATCCGTTTTATAGTAGTAATGTTTCTGTCATGAGATTATTTCCAAAACCTAAAAATAAGCTTAAAAGAATTAAACAGCTGCATAATTATGAGTTAATTGGTATGGGTAAAGATCATGAATTTGATATATTCGCGCAATCTGCAACCGCATTAACCGGTTGTGCAGCCTCCCTTATTGCATTAATGGAAGAGGATATACAAAGGATTCAAAGCTGCATAGGGTTAGATATAAACACCCTAGAGAGAAAAGATACAATTTGTCAGTATACTATTAACGGGCAGCACGCTCTAGTTATACCAGACACTTCATTAGATTACAGAACGGTCGAGAATCCTTTAATAAAAGAAACAGGAATTAGATTTTATGCAGGTGTCCCTATAGTAGATCAAGAGGGTATAGCTTTAGGAACTATATGTGTTATGGACTATAAGCCTAAGGTTCTTGAAGAAAATCAAATCAAATCTCTAGAAGATCTTGCGTATGCATTGAGTCAAATATATACAAGAAAAAAAAAGGAATTAGAATCAGGGTATTACAAAAGTATCTATGAACAAACGCAGAATATGATTTGCGTTTTGGATAAAAATTTAAATATTAAACAGGCCAATCAGGTATTTGATAAATTATTTTTACAATCACAAAAAAAGTCTAATGAATTCAATTTCATTAAGCTTGTTAATTCCCAAAGTGAGGAACTAGAATTAGCCATAAATAAGAGTGAACTAAACGGAAAAAGCAACATTAAAAGCCAGAGTATAATAGCAAAAAAGAAATTGCTAATTGATTGGACATTTAAATATAATCATACCGTCAACGAAATATTTGTCTTCGGCAGAGATATAACAAAGGAAATACAAGAAAGAAAAAAATTAGAATCGTCAGAACGTAAATTCAGAAATTTTTTTGAGAATAGCATAGGACTCACATGCCTGCATGATTTAAATGGAAAAATTCTTAAAATCAATGAAAAAGGCAGTCAAATGCTGGGTTATAATTCGATTGAAGTTGAAGGTAAAAATATAGTTGATTTTGTACCAGAGGAGCGTAAAAAGCACATCGACGATTATTTAATTAAAATTAAAGAACAGAAGGAAATTTCCGGGGTTATTACTTTAATCGCAAAAAATGGTAACCTACTTTATTTTTTGTATCATAATATACTTGAATGCGATACCGAGGATTTCCCTTATGTAGCGAGCACCTCATTAAATATTACAAATCATAGGAAGGTTGAGCTAGATTTAAGAAGAACTAAAGAGTTATTAGAACAAACAAATACTGTAGCTCAAGTTGGTGGCTGGGAAATCGATATTGATAAAGAAAAAATAAAATTCTCTGATACGGGAAAGACTTTTTTTAACCTTAAAAAAGACTGTATATCTACCCTAAAAGAATTTGAAAATCTTTTTGATAACGAGTTTAAACGCACTTTGCGTAAAGCTTTAATTAAAGCTAAAAAAGACATACAAAGCTTTGATATTCAGCTAAAAATTAAGCAAGATGAAGCTGAATCGGTATGGGTTAGACTTAAAGGAGTACCCGAATGCACCCAAGGTAAATGCGCGCGCATATTTGGGATAATTCAAAATATTGATAAAAGTAAAAGGCTATACCTGGAATTAGAAAGGAAAGAAGCAATGCTCCGCGCATTTATAGAATTCGTACATGCTTCGGTTGCCATGTTTAATAACAATTTTGATTTTTTACATTATAGTAACCAATGGTATGATGAGTTCGGAATAAATCTAAAAAGCATTAAGAATAAAAATCTCTTTTCTCTTTTTCCAAATATTCCGAAAGAACGTAGACAAATATACTATAATGCTTTACAAGGTATCACCTATAAAAATTCAAATGAAAAAATACAATTCAACGAAGGGGAAGATCCGAAATATTTGAATTGGGAGGTAAGACCGTGGTATATTTCCAAAAATATTATAGGCGGAATCATAGTTTTTGCCCAAAACATCACCTCTTATATCAAAATTAACAAAGAGTTGATTGTAGCAAAAAAATCGGCCGAATTAGCCAATAGCGCAAAATCGGAGTTCTTAGCGAATATGAGTCATGAAATTCGAACTCCCCTTAATGGAATTATTGGGTTTTCAGAATTATTAATGAATACTGTAATTAATACTAATCAACTTCAGTATCTAAAATATATTCACGAGTCGGGAACTAGTTTATTGCATATAATTAATGATATACTTGATTTTTCCAAAATCGAAGCAGGTAAATGGGAATTATTTATCGAAGAGGCCAATATTTATGAATTAACAAGCCAGGTCGTAGGTGCAGTAGTAATACAAGCGCAAAAGAAAAATATCGAGCTCATTTTGGATGTTGATCCAGCACTACCAATAAACATATTCTATGATCACGATAGATTAAAACAAATTTTAATTAATCTGGTTGGAAACGCGGTAAAGTTTACTAATAAGGGTGAAGTATTAATAAAAGTATCGGTTTTAAAAAAGTTAAAAAATAAAATTCATTTACGGTTCTTCATAAAAGATACAGGCATTGGTATCGCGCCGCATCGTCAGGCGGGTGTTTTCAATGCTTTTGCGCAAGGTGATAATTCTATAAATAAAATTTATGGGGGAACAGGCTTAGGATTAACAATTTCTAATAATATACTTAAGTATATGAATACTAATCTAGTATTGGAAAGCAAAGTAGGAAAAGGTAGTGTTTTTTATTTTGACATTGAATTAGATTATAATCCTAACAATCAAACTCCAGAAATTGAAACCAATATACAGAAAGTTTTATTAATTGAGCAAAACGAAACCTTAAAAGAGGTAATAGCAAAGCTACTTGCATATAGAAATATTGATACCATAGTTTGCAGTGATTTTACTTCGGTTTGCATAACTCTAGAAAAAGGAATTAATTATGATGTTATATTAATAAACTACAATCAACTTAGCAGTGAGCAGAAGCAGAAATTAAATAAGCTCAAAAATAAAGTTTCTATTATAATAATGCACACTGTCTCTCTTGATGAGAATGAATTTAGTGAGTTAGATAGTTTTGAATATCATCGTTTAATTAAGCCTTTTACTCCAGAGGCTTTATACCAAGCTTTACATGAATTAAAAAGTAGCCAAGAAAATAAATACACACCCCAAATCAACAAAGAAAGTAATTATCTAATAAAAGCTTTACAAAATTTAACGCCTGTAATTCTTGTTGCCGATGATAATGAGATTAACATGGAACTCAATGTAAAATTCATTAATGAACTGGTTCCAAATTCAAAAATTTTAAAAGCATATGATGGTACGCAGGCTATTGATGCCTGTAAAAATTATGACGTTGATTTAGTATTTATGGATTTCCAAATGCCCATAATAGATGGTTTGCAAGCGGCAGAAATAATACGTCAACTTACAAAATATAAGACAAAGCCAATCATTGGAATTACAGCTGGAATAATATCTGGTCTGGAAAAACGCTCAGATCTAAACAATTTCACTAAAATAATTCAAAAACCTATTAAACTAAAAAATATCGAAAATATATTAATAAATTACTTAGATGCTGTTGATAAAGATCAAACGGCATTGGAAACATCGGATATAGGTTTTGATATAGATACTTTAAATCAAAATTTTAATGGTGATGATGATTTCAAATCTTTTTTCATGGATCTTGCAATTAAGGAGCTTAATAACACTATATCTATTTTAAAAAGTGCAAAAGAGAAAGTAAACACCGAGGAACTCAAAAAAAATCTTCATAAGCTCAAAGGCACTGCTTCGACTATAGGAATGACAACATTGGTTTCAAAGATCAAAAAGCATGAAAATATACTTTTTAATAATAATTTTGATGAAAATGTTTATGAAGAAATTATTACAGAGATAAACAAGAGCTTAGCAATACTTAAAGACATTTAAAATATTAAGATATGAAAATATTATTAGCAGAAGACGATGAACTAATTTTAAAAACTATTGAACATAAACTTAAGAATGAAGGATATGATATCATTCTATGTAGAAATGGCAAAGAAGCTATAGACCATATTGTCAGTGATCCACCTGACTTAGTGGTAACAGACATTATGATGCCATTTGCATCAGGTATTGAAATACTTTCTGCTATACAGCAGCATAATTTATCCATAAATGTGATCGTCTTATCCAGCTTGGGTCAAGAGGATGTCGTAGAAGATGCTTTTATACTAGGCGCATCAGATTTTATGGTCAAGCCTTTTAATCCCAATGAATTAGTCTTAAGAATTAAAAGACTATTACGTTTTAAGTAAAATGATAATTCTAAAAATCCAACTTTATAATCTGACTCTGGCATTAGTGGTACTCCTACTATTGGTTATATTACTTATAATAGGAGTTATCATTTATGGGTACCGAAATTATCAATTTATAAATAATGCACAGCTGTGGAAAAAGAGAATAGAAGAAAAAATTAGCTACTCCATATTTAATGGGACATATAACCTATTAAATGACACAGAAGTTTTATCGCTATTAGAAAACAAAAATTTTAAGAAAATTTTCATATCAGTTTTGATTGAATCGGATCAAAGGTTTGTAGGTGATGCGCACAAAACATTAAAAGAAATTTTTTATGGCCTTAAACTAGATGATTTAGCTTGGGAGAAACTAAAGAGCAGCAATAGTTATCAAAATGTACGTGGAATACAAGTAATGACTGCTATGAATAATCGTGATGCCATTGGTACAATTACGAACCTTTTGGATCATTATAATCCTTACGTATATTCAGAAGCACAGTATAGCATAGTACGTTTTAACGGATTTCAAGGTCTCTCATTTTTGCAATCTTTGGAAAAGCCATTATCAGAATGGCAACAAATGCGATTATTACAAGCGCTACATAATGTAGCAGAATCTGATTTTCATGTTGTATCAAAATGGTTAATCAGCACCAACTTATCGGTCATTGATTTCGCCTTAGCTTTTATACGAAAGTTTAGAATTCATACCGCCCATTATAGTATTGTCGGCTTGCTGAATCACAACTCAACGGATATTAGAGTTAGTGCAATTAAAACGCTCCAAACTATTGAAAATCAAGAAACATTAAGCATACTTATAAACAGCTACCCTCTTCAGAACGAAAAAGTGAAAGTTCAAATTATAAAGTTTATAGATCGCTCAGGGAATAGTACGCAAATTTCATTTCTTCATTCAGTATTAGAAAATGAAAGTGATATCCATATCTACATAAATACTGTCAAATTATTGAAAAAATTGAATGAACAGGAGTATCTTACGAAGAAAATAACAGACGTCAATCTTGCGCCCGAATATAGACAGGTGTTGCAAAATGCTTTATCAAAATAATTATGATAGATTATTCACATTTTATATATGAAATCGTAGTATGGCTATTTCTATTATATTCAATCGTCATATTCTTAATATATTCTTGGGTAGGAATTTATGCTTTTGGGGCACTAAAAAAATATACAGACCTTAATCAATATACCGACTATAAATTAATAGCAAGTAATCCTAACGCACCAGCTTTTAGTATAATAGCTCCCGCATATAATGAAGGCCTAACAATTGTTGATAATGTAAGATCACTGCTTTCATTATACTATAGTAATTTGGAAATAATTATAGTAAACGATGGCAGTAAAGATGATTCAATTGATAAATTAGTTAAATCTTACAACTTAGAGCTAATTCCCTTTGACGTAGTTCAAGTAATACCTACAAAAGAAATAAAAGGGATTTATAAAAGTAAAAATCCCGCATTTAAAAAACTCATAGTTGTAGATAAATACAACGGAGGTAAAGCGGATGCTTTAAATGTTGGTATAAATGTATCCAGTGGAAAATATATTGTTTGTATTGATGTGGATTGCATTTTAGAGCAAGATGCACTACTAAAATTAGCTAAGCCATTCATGGATCAAACCGATGAGCGTGTTATAGCTTGTGGTGGAGTTATCCGTCTAGCAAACAACTGTAAAATTGTAGACGGAAAAGTTGTAGAAGTTAATCTACCTAAAAAATGGCTAGGAAGATTCCAAGCCTTAGAATATATACGTGCTTTCGTGCTGGGGAGAATGGCTTGGTCAAGAGCATCTGGTCTTATTTTAATTTCTGGTGCTTTTGGTGCCTTTGATAAAGAATTAGTATTGAAATGTGGTGGATATGATCCCAAGACAGTTGGTGAGGATATGGAACTTGTAGTTAGAATGAGACGCTATATGGAAGAGCAAAAGCAAAAGTACAAAGTTCTTAACATATCGGACCCACTATGCTGGACGGAAGTACCAGAATCAACTGATATTTTAAAAAAGCAGCGAAATCGATGGATGAGGGGAACTATAGAAACCCTATGGAAACATCGCAAACTTATGTTTAACCCCTCATATGGTCGCTTAGGTATGATAAGTATGCCATATTGGTTCTTTTTTGAATTTTTAGGTCCTTTAGTTGAATTTCTAGGTTATTGTATTTTTATTTTATTCTTAGTATTTGGAATTATAAATTGGCCCTTCTTTTTCACACTATTCATATTAGTTATAGCCTCGGGAATACTATATTCAATTTATGCTATATTACTGGATCTGATGTCTCACCAAGTTTATACAAAGAGAAAAGACCTATTGACATTAATTGGCACTGCAATACTTGAACCATTCTTTTTTCATGGAAGAGTTGTCATGGCTGGCGTATCGGGATTAAGAGACTATTTTCGAAAACAGCACAGCTGGGGTGAGATGACTAGACAGGGATTTCAACAGTCTAATGAAAATGAAAGTATATGGATTCAAATTAAAATAACAGCTATATGGGCATTAAGAAATTATGCGCCTATTGCATTCGTTTTTTTAATTCTCTATATGGCCAACGTGGGGCTTGAGGCTTACTGGTATAACACCAAATTTGATAATCAAATTTATTCAGCAATATATTTTAATCTTTTCATTGATAACCTGGTTTTTGTAATACAATTAGTTGCAGCTTTTAGTATTTTGTATTTATTATTGTTATATCTAGGTTTTAGGTATATAAACACTTTGATAATAGCGATATTTTCCATTTTCATTGTAATACAAGTAATACTTTTCCTTTATTTTTCAGAATCACAAAACTTACTGGGAGCTGACATTTTTTTTTATAGTTATGACGAATTGAAACAGATTCTTAAAAGTAGTGGAATGTTAAATCTAAAAAACATTGCCCTGCTTTTACTAGTTATACTATTTGCGGTAATCCCATTATTTTTTGTAAGCCGCTATAAATTCAATACACCTTATGCTGGGGCTATTCTTACAGTGACGGGCTTAATATTAGTTTTCTTACCTTTTAAATTCACCAAAAATATTGAAAATAGAAATGAATTTTACGCTCATGCATCAGTAAGCAAATGGAAATACTTTTTGGAGTCTAATTTTTTCAATTACGTGGAAGAAAATTTCCCTTGGGCTAATAAAATGAATGTAGTAGGTAAACAAAATATTAATAATTTGGAACCATATCCATTTTTAAGGAAAGAAGATACTAAAGACTTTTTAGGAAATTATTTAGCAGCCTCGGAATCAACGCCAAATTTAGTAATTCTTATATTGGAGGGGTTGGGGCACGCCTATAGTTCATCAAATGGATATATAGGGAATTTTACCCCTTTTTTAAATTCGTTGAAAGAAAAATCTCTTTACTGGGAGAATTGCTTAAGCTCTTCGGGAAGAACTTTTGCAGTACTTCCAAGTATTCTCGGTTCACTACCCTTTGCAAAAAATGGATTTTTAGAATTAGACACATATCCTGTTCACTTCAATCTACAGAATATTTTTAAATATAATGGATTTCAAACCAGTTTTTATTACGGTGGAGATGCTTCCTTTGATAACATGAAGAAGTACATGCAGCACAACAACATAGATAACTTAATGGATATAAAAACTTTTAAGGAGCCTTATAAAAAACTTCCTTCACTAAATGGAGAAAGTTGGGGATATGAAGACCAAGCGGTTCTAAATAAAATGCTGGTTTCTACTCCACAGAGTTCATCTTACTTTAATCTGTTGCTTACGCTATCCACACACAGCCCGTTTTTGATTAATAATCAAGAGTATTTTGAAAAACTAGTAGAAAATCAGATCAAAATACTAGACTTAAAACCAGACAATATTAAACTGGCTAAATCTTATAAAAAGCAACTCGCATCAGTAATGAATGTAGATGAAGCTTTAAAAAGCTTTTTTGAAGAGTATAAAAAACGTTCAGATTTTGCAAATACCATCTTCATTATTACAGGAGACCATAGTATGCCAGAGATTAATCTGCAAGACAAAATAGATAGGTATCATGTTCCATTAATTATTTATTCACCTTTGCTAAAATCTTCCGCTACATTCAATCAAGTTGTGAGTCATTTTGATATCGCGCCAACGTTACTTGCATTTTATCGAAATAATTATGCTTTCAAAACGCCAAATCAAGTCACCTGGATTGGGAAAGGTCTAGAGACTGGAGCAGCACCAAATAGTAACGGTATTCCAATAATGCAAAGTAAAACCCAGCAGCAAGATTTTGTATATGCCAATTACCACATGGTGGAAGGAAAGGTATTTAACTTGAACACGAATTTAACTGAAGAAAAAAATGAAATTAAGTCAGTAGCAAAACTCTTATCAAATAAGTTTGATGAGTACAAGGCAAAAAATGAAAAGTTGATTTCAACGAACTTTCTCATACCAGATTCCCTCTATAATAATTTTTTTAATGCTACCAAGGATATAAATTAGTCAATTTGTAGTATCGAATCCAATTGAGAAAATCAAAGTAATGTATTTAACAAGAGCATTTATAAGACTTTTTATAGCTGGTTTAATTATATCCACTTTCAATCAATGTGTAGTGAGAAAAGTAAATATTAACACCCCAAAAGAACGTCAAATCATTTTTTCTGGACATAAGTGGTTAGTACGTAATACCGGGGCTAATATAGTTGGTCCCGGACCAAATTTATTTAGCAACTCAAAAGAAAATGTTTGGGTAGATAAAACAGGTAAACTACATCTACGCATAATAAATAGAAAAGGTCTTTGGTATTGTTCAGAGATTACATTGGATCAGAAGGTAGGACATGGGAAGTACATTTTTTACATTAGTTCCTCTTTATCATCTTTAGATGAGAATGCCGTAGCGGGGCTATTTACCTATTTAAATGACAATCAAGAAATTGATATTGAATTTTCGAAATGGTCAGATGTTACTAACCAGAATACTCAATTTGTGGTGCAACCCCACGATAATCCTGAAAATATTTTCCGATTTAATATAGATGATTATCCAGAACGCACCGTGCATAGCTTCGAATGGAAAGAAGAAAGCATTTCTTTTGAAAGTATTCGGGAAACTCATCCACAAGTACAAACAATAGCTAAATGGACATATAAAGGAAACAATATTCCCAAACAAAGTGAAGAAAGGTTAAAAATAAACTTGTGGCTCTTTCAAGGTAAAAGCCCCATTTCTAATAATATTAATGAGCTTATAATAGACAGCGTCAAATACATTCCCTTTAATGAAATTTCGTACAGATGATCCTCTGCCTCTGCAATCACATCTGAGTTAACTAAAATAGGCAGGTGACTAATGTGAACTACCCATTTGCTAAAGACAAATGGGCTTCGGGCTTCACAGACTTGTGCTTTGTTGCCAAAGTCTTATTTGAGTCTCCGCACGTGTAATCGCCAGTTCCTGACGATATTATTTTTAATCCTTCTTTCAGAATGTTTTTTGCAGCGTTTAAATCACGGTCTAAAACGTGTCCATTTTCGCAAGTCCATTCTCTTATTGAAAGATTTAAGTCTTGATTTATCCAACCGCACTCACAGCAGGTTTTACTTGATGGATAGAAGCGATTGATTTTTACAATCTGTTTATCGTTCCAATCAGCCTTGTATTCAAGCAACCTAACGAAAGTTCCCCAACTTGCATCAGAAATATGTTTTGAAAGTTTATGGTTTTTGACCATACCTTTCACATTCAAATCTTCTAATGCAATTATATCGTAGTTAGAAACTAATTGGTGCGATACCTTATGTAAGGTATCCATTCGTGAGTTGGTTATCTTCTGGTGAAGTCTTGCTGTTTTCCGTCTTTGTCTTTCAAACGAATTACTGCCTTTTGTCTTACGAGAAAGATGTTTTTGGGCTTTCGCTAATTCTTTTTCATATTGTTTGGTGTATTTGTTGTTCTTGAATTTGACACCATCAGAAGTAATAGCAAAGTCTTTTAAACCTAAATCTATTCCACAAAAAGCACCAGTCTTTTCTTTTACTTGATATTGTTCTTCTGATAGTATTCGTGAGTATATTCTCAATCAGGGTTAGTCGCTTACATCCCACAGGATAAAGACCTGTGGGTTTTACGCTCCGTTTTATAAAACTTTAACATTCGCTTCTCCCAATTCGTATCTTTAATCTTATTTAGGAAAATTCTATATCCAGAATTCACTTCTAGAAGTTTTTCAATTTTATGAATATCATTTGGTATATGAACTGCTTTACCCTCCTTGTCATCCAAATGAAATGCATGTTCCTGAGCAATCCTTTCATCGGTATAGGCCGAGATTAAAAACCCTTTGCCATTGTCAATAGAGGGTCATTGGATCCTTTGCAGAACATAATCCTTATACCCCCGCTCCACCAAATCCTGAAAAAGCTGAATATTAACCTACTCAAAAGGTATATACATCATAATATCCTAATTTACAAAACCTTATATATATTATAAGCATATCCAATATTAGTGTGAATCTACTGGAGAACCAGCTATCATACATAAAGGATTTAAAAAATAGACTAATAGGATTGTCTTAAAAGCAAAAGACACGCCCTTGGATGCTGTACTGATTGGTAGCGTGGCGTGTACTGTTAGTTCAAGGTAAATCTTTTGTTAATCATTACAAAGATTATTAAGAAATATTTATTTAGTTTTTTGCATAGCATAGCATTCTATCGGAAGTTATCTGCTAATATTTTTAATTAAAAATGAATACCAGGGTAGGGAGCCCTGGTATCATTATAAAACAATATTACCAATTATTGCTGTAGAGAATTAAATTAATTATTAAAAAAATGTAAGCGTCTTATTTTTCGCTTTTATTTATTTTGAATTTCCTTCCTTATTAATATGTTATTATGTATATGAAGGATCATCAATCAGACATAAGATATGACCAAACGGATCGCGAACCCGAGCAATCATTATTTGACCACCTAATACAAAAGGTTTTTGTACTACATTAGCTCCCATTGAAATTAGCCGATTAAATATTGTTGATATATCCTTTACGCCTACATATGCCATGTTCGTCCGCGGTTTTTCTAAAACCTCATCTTTTTCAGGGTAAAGCGCCAACTCATATCCCCCCAATGTAAAACAGGTATAATCTGGCTCCGTAATATATGCAGGAGAATTAAAAGCTACTTCAAACCATTTGACTGCTTCCTTAAATTCTCGATCGTCATTTGTTTTAATTCTTAGCTTGATCATAATTCATCAAGATTTAATACTAACCATCAATACCCCATATATCCAGAAGGACAACAAATGGTTAATTTGTAAATACAATTACCATGCTATTAACAATCTTGTTGATTCATAAAATCCAAAACAAAAACCATAAGGTAATTCGTTTTAGTAATACTCATTACATGTCTCAATAAATATTTAACTTATTAAATAATGGGACCATTATAAGTATTTAAACGCACCATCTAAATTTTAAAATGATCCCAAATTAATTCCGCAATAATATTTATTTAGAACTAGCTATATTTAAATTTTTTTAACGTATTTTAGGTGTTGTCTTCTACCTAACATATATTTTAGTATTCATTTTTAAATATTGATCAAAGTTAAAACAGCATTTTTAATAAACCGGTGACATATTTATCTATTTATGAATTTTACTAACAAAACTTTCAAAGACTTTGAAAATATCCCAGAAATGGATATTAATGAGCGTTCAGAAATTTTTACGGAATACTTATCATATGTAAAATACGATGATCAACAAACCTATAGGGTAATTGCGACAAGTGGTTGCAATTCGAAAATTAAATTAAAAAGTCAATTTGGCGATGAATTTATTAGTTATGTTTCGAATGACTATTTAGGATTTACTCAGCATCCACAAGTAAAAAAAGCTGCCATAGAAGGCATATTAAAATATGGTACAGGAGCCGGCGCATCACCTTTAATCGGCGGTTTTTTTGATTATCATAACCTTTTGGAAGAAAAAATTGCTAGTTTCTTTGGCTATAGTAGTGATTCATCAGTAATATTTACCACAGGATATACGGCTAATAGCGCTTCACTTCAAGCTTTATTACAAAAAGAAGATGTAGCAATATTAGATAGTGGTGTACATACCTCTGTTCACGAAGGTTGCATCTTAACAAATAAAAAAACATTTCCGCATAATAACATTGAAGCACTAGAGAGAATTCTTCAACAATACCAAAATAAATTTAGAACAAAAATGGTAGTGGTTGATGGAATTTATTCTCAAGATGGCGATACGGCACCATTAAAAGAAATATTAACCTTATGTCGTAAATATGGGGCATACTTAATGGTTGACGATGCACACGGAATAGGCGTAACGGGCAATACAGGAAGAGGAGTATTGGAACGAGATAATATTATAAAAGAGGTTGATTTTATAACGGGAACCTTTAGTAAATCATTTGGTAATATTGGAGGTTTTGTAATCTGCAGCCCTAAAAACGCTAAATTTCTAAAGTTTCAGTCTAAACAACAAATTTTTTCAGCGACAGCTGGAGCATCTACTTTAGGCATAGTAAAGGCTATAGAATTAATAGATCAGGAACCTCAATGGTTAAAAAACCTTCAAGAAAATATTCGTTATTTTAATAATGGTCTTAAGAAGATTGGTATTGAGCTTGGAGAAAGAGAGTCTGCTATATTTCCTATAAAAATTGGTGATGACATAAAGACATTATATATCAGTAAAGAACTAATGAAAAAAGGTATATACACTAACCCAATTCTATATCCAGCGGTATCACGAGGAGATTCTCGTATTCGAATGAGCTTATCTGCTGTACATACTAAACAAGAAATGGATTATACTTTAAGTACGCTTTCAGAATTAATTTAAAATGAAAACTATATGCGAAAAATTGTTGATGGGGAGGTTCGTAATAAAGAACGAACAAAAGAAAAGCTTATTGAAGCTGTCGGAGAAATTCTAGTATCCGAAGGTTATACTAAGTTAGGAATAAACAATATCGCAAGAAAAGCTTTGGTAGATAAAAAGCTTATCTATCGTTATTTTGGAAGTCTCGATGAACTCTTAGCACAATATTTTCGTAAAAGGGATTTTTGGACCCAGCTCAGCGAAGGAACCTTTGAGAATATTGATTTATCTTTCCAAGATCATGGTAAACACCTTGCATCAGAATTTTTGATTCATCTATTTGATAATCTTTATAATCTCGAGGAGGCAAGAAAAATATTAACTTGGGAAATATCTGAAAAAAGCGATCATTTAAAGAGACTCAGTTTTGAAAGGGAACTTTTAGGGAAAGATATGTTTGCACAAACGGATGAATATTTTAAAAATAGTCATATCAACCTGAGAGCCTGCTATGCTATTCTTCTTTCAGGAGTATACTATCTTACACTTCATGCCAAATCCACTGGAGGAGATTTTTGTGAAATAAATATCAATACTCCAGATGGTCAAAAGGAAATAAAAAAAGCGCTTTTCGACATTATTGAATTGATTTTCAATACATCAAACAAAAAGTAACTTAGAGATAATAGCATAAAAGCTATTATCTCTTATCCACATACATATATAACCAATCCTAAACTCTAGAATATGCCTCTTGATCAAAATAAAATACACAGCCCTTATGATTCCTTAAGATAGTGGAAGGCCATTCTGTAGACAATTCACCTTTTAATGTTTGCTCTACAGCAAGTGACTTATGCATCCCTACGACCACACAAAATAAATATTTAGCTGAAAGCAAGGTCGGGATAGTAAGTGTAATGGCGGTTTTTGGCACATCTTCAATTCTACCAAAACAACCATCTATAACTTGCTGTTCCCTACAAGAAAAATCTAACTCTACTTCTTTTACTAAAACAGGATCATTAAAATCTGCAACAGGAGGATCATTAAAAGCTAAATGACCATTCTGGCCAATACCCAAGCATACAATATCAATGGGTTCGGCATTAATTAAATAAGAGATCCTTTCAATTTCCTTCTCAACACCTCGCGAAGGATCAATGAGATTTACTTCTTTGAAAGGAACCTTTGTAAATAATCTTTCATTCAAGAAAGAGGAAAATAATTCAGGAGACTCCTGATCGAGCCCTATATATTCATCCATATTAAATGCAACCACCTTTGACCAATCTATTTTATTGGAGTTCCTTAAATACTCTAACATATAATCCTGAGATGGTGCCGCTGCAAAAATAATCCGGATATCATCCTTATCTTTTTGCAATTCAACAATTTTTTCTTCTATATCTTTCCCTGCCTCATACCCAGCAAGTTTACTCGTTTGAAATACCTTAATATTATCTTCTACAATAAACATAATAAACCCCTATTCAAAGCTTCGCTTTGATTTCTATATAATAAAATTCATTTAATTTTTTAACCTTCGAACTTCACGCTATCAATAACGATTTCTTGTTCTTGCAACGTTTTAGGCATCTGTCCTCTAAATAACCATAGGTTGATTTTCAATCGTTCTTCTTTATCCATAGGGATATCTTCACCTGTATATTCCCATTTATGTAAAACATTCGTCCTGCCTTGTTTATAATATTCACTATGAAAAGATATTTTGTCCTTTTGCCAATTGAAACTATGTGTGGTAGGCCCTAAATCCCTTGGTATATCAAACCTTACTTTGTTTCCATTTTTATCCGAAGGCTGTACAGCAAACTGTGCATTCATATTATTATTAACGGACCATTTGGAAAATTCAATATCTATTTCTTCCGTATTGGTCAGATAAGTAAATAACCCTGCTACGACATTATCATCTAATTTGGAAACATCTGAGTTAATGAAAAACGTATACTTTCCATAACTCAGAGTATTTCTTAATGTTATACCAGAACAATACCATTGACCTCCCTTCTGTGTAATTTTCAGGTGTAACTTTCCCTGATTATCCACCCAAACATTTTCCTGAGAATCGGAAAATAAATTGGGTCCTGGCCCCTCTTTAGCCGATTTAGTTTTCCGTACAATCCAATCGTAGCCTGAAAATTTAATTATTCTCTCCGAGGGAGTAATAACTTGATTTTCTTCTGGAGTACTCCTCTTGTCACAATTGGTGAATAAGAGGAGTAGCAATACAGAAAGTGTTGTGTTTAATAAACTCATAAAACCCTTAGTTAGCAACAATTTTTAAGATTATATTCTCTAGAATTGCTCCCGCTCTATCTCTTGCCGTCAGTACAACATTATTTGTTCCTGTAGCATTGCCATCATGAATGAACACGATATTATTCAAATCAATATCCAACTGCGAGAATCTACTTCCTTGTTTCAAAACTTCTGCTCCTTTGACCAACCATCCAAAACTTGGCAGTTCTTCAATCGTATAAATTATATCAGCAGCTGTCGCTCCAGAAACGAGCAAATTCGCTTGATCCAATACTATGACTTCTCCTTTTGCCATGCTGATGTCCTTAACGTGCTCTAATTCTAGTTTGGAATTACCAGAAGCAAGCGTAGCTATAATCATTGGAGGAGCTAAAGTTGGATGTTCTTTCGAGGCAATTTCATCCGTTTCATCCGACCTATATTGTCCATCCAACATAAAAGAAACTAAAGAAGGTGGGTTTGCTGACTTGTAATAATCCGTAATATCGAAATTGAACTTAGTGGCTTTACTACTTTTTAATGTGGCAATTCGAGGTGTATTAGGAAATACAGCATTGTTAAATTTTAAAGACGATTCCGTCCAATCTGTGCTTGGTGTAACGTAAAGGTCAAAGTCCACCCCCTTACCATGTGAAAAGGATACAGAAAGTTGCATCTGCATATCTGTTACAACACCTTCTTTTTTGAAATCACTGAAATCAAACATTAAGAAACCTTTCCTATCATAATCCCCGTCGTTTGTTACATTCTTAATTTTAATCAATGTATTTGTTCCAAAATTCACTCCAGATTCTGCTCCTCCATTTACGTATGTATCATGTTTGGCAAAGATGGTATCTTGGACCAAGTCTGGATTTGGTAAATTCGTATCACCCGTTGGGGCTGAATAGTAAACAATATTGTTGACTACATGAATTACGCCATTATTTGCCACCAAATTTGATGTTCTAATTTGCCATTGGATTTTGGTTTTTTCATTTATTAATCCCACGAAAGTACTCGTGTGTGAAAGAAACATTTGCTGACCATTTTTAGTAGGATACGCTATCGGACGATTGCTGGCAAATAAATCAGGATCATTAAAATTCACTACATCCTCTACAATATGGTATTTCAATACATTTCTTAGAATTGGAAGTGGAATATCGCGTAGGCTTGCGTATTTATTTTCTTTAAGGTAAGTTCTGAAAGCTGCATTATTTGGAACAATAAATGTTAAGCCATCTTCAGTGTCGTATATCGAACTTAAGCCCGCAATTTCAATAGCTTCTTTCATCAAAGAAAGAGAATCTGTGGTGGAAATAAACTCTAATGTCGTCTGATTTAATTTTGAGTTATCCGGCGATGGTGTATATTCAAAATTGTCTTGTATTTCACAGCTTACCAAAAATCCTAAACTTGTTATCGATAATAACATTAGAAATCGATATGTTTTTATGATCTGTATCATAATAGTTCGTTTTATTAGGGTTGATAAAAATTATTTGTAAAACTCATTTTGCTCAAGATTCGGATTTCTGAGAATGGTGGTTTCAAAAATTGGCCACACTATATTTCTTTCATCCGATAATCCATTAATAGGTTTCATCGTAGGTATAGCCAGCCCTGTACGAACAAGGTCAAACCAACGATGTCCTTCGAAACTTAATTCTATAGAACGTTCATGCAAAATTGCACCTATTAAAGAGCCATATAGATTGTTTGCAGAGGATGCATCCATTATTTCCAAACCTGCACGACGACGTATCTGATTCAATAAAGTAAGGGCATCGTCATTCTGATTTAAATTGGCATGAGCTTCTGCTTTTAACAAAATAATATCCGATAATCTTGTTAATACAATATTATTGGACGAAGGGTCAGCACTTTCGTCATTGAAACCTTCGCCAAAAAATTTCCAAATTTTACGGGGCTGAGCTTGAGTTACATCATAAATTTTTTCTTTGCGCAGATCACCCTCTTCTATTGAAGCAATAAAGTTCGCGCTTGGCACATAATCACTATCTGAACCTAAAGCATAAAGTACGCGCAGCGCATTGGTCTGAGTTTCATTATATCCCACCTCAAAAATACTTTCTGCGGAACGACCCATAGTGAAAATATTATTCCAATCGCTGATAGACACCAGGGAATGCCTATTGCCTGTGATAATTTTATCAGCAGTTTCAATAGCTTTATCATATCTTTTTTGCCACATATACAGATGCGTTAGAAATGCTTGAGCTGCAGATTTGGTGAAAAGGACTTTATCCCTGTCCCCCGTATAATTATCAGCGCAATTTTCAGCAGCAAAAAGTAAATCTTCTTCTACTTGCTTTAACACATCGGCTGAGGGTGTTCTGGCAACGAAAATATCCTGTTCAACACTTTCATAAGGCTCAGTAATAAGTGGCACATCGCCCCAAATACGAGTTAAATAAAAGTATGCTAACCCACGTAAGCCTCTCGCCTGCCCCAAAAGCTGGTTTCGCAATGGACTATCCTCTGTTTGAAAAACAGTAGGAGTGTATTTTATAGCGTAATTAGCTCTGGAAATCAATGTATAGAAGTTGTCCCATTTGGCAGAATTAATTATCGGTGTTAGCGCATTTTGTTGCAAAGCGAAAGGATCACCAGAATGCCTTGTGGTCACATTGTCCGCCCTACCCTCTCCCCAATACGCAAAATTCAAACGCATGGTTGATTGCAAACTGTTATATATTCCGTTTACACCCGCTTGTGCATCACTAGCTTTCTTATAGAAACCTTGCCCCGAGAAGCTACTAATAGGATCTTTATCTAACAGAGATTCCGAACAACCATAGCTTAAAACACTAATTAACGCAGCGCCTAATATAGATTTTATAGTAATTTTCATAATTGTCAATTTTAAAGTCCTACAGATAAACCAAACATGAATGAACGATTCTGTGGGTAAGATCCTTCATCAACACCTACACGAAGACCTGAATAAGAATTCACATCTGGATCATATCCTGTATACTTTGTCCAGGTAATAAGATTAGTTGCTGTTACGAACATATCCAGTTTTCTCAACCCTATCTTATTTATCCATTGAGAATTAAACGTATAGCGAAGATTGACATTTTTAAGTTTCAGGTATGAGCCATCTTCCACCCATCTACTTTGCACTCTGCTGTCAGACTGCTTAGGATCGTTACGAATTAACCTAGGGAAATTTGTCACATCACCCTGCTCACGCCATCTGTTTAGTGCATCAGTAGAGAGGTTGTTATAACTTACTATAGAATTACGCTGGTGATTAAGTTCACTATAAATCTCATTTCCATATGAATATTGTAAGAACACATTTAATGAGAAATTTTTATACGAGAAGTCATTCGAAAATCCTCCAAAAAATTTAGGTTCAGCATAACCAATAATTTCTCGGTCATCCTGATTGATGATATTATCTCCATTCACATCTTTCCAAATAGGGTCTCCACCAACATATTTAGGTCCGTTTGCTCCATTAATCACGTTATTTACATTATCCTCATCACGGGCATACACACCTTGGAATCTCCATCCATAGAATACACCAATAGGCAAGCCTTCTTGCAAAATGTGATATGTTCCATTTTGAATAAATCCATTGGTCAACAATTCATTTGGAAGAGAAGTAACTTTATTACGATTAAAACTGATATTAAAATTAGAATTCCATTTAAAGGCATTCACTAAGTTTCGAGTCTGAAGACCAACTTCTAAACCTTTATTTTCTATGTTTCCAATATTTTGTGTTATAAACTCAAAACCTGTAGTATTAGGTATTGGAACATTATACAAAAGATCTCTTGTTTTCTTTAGGTAATAATCCGTAGTCAGGAGAATTCTATTATTCACAAATCCCAACTCCAATCCTAAGTTATATTGGGTAGTAGTTTCCCAAGTTAAGCTTGCATTAGGCATTACGGTAGGTGCAGCACCTGAAAAATCCAGGTAATTTGTACCTAATGTAAATTCACCTTGAGAAGTATAATCTCCAATAGCCTCATTACCTGTACTACCAACACTAAATCTTAACTTACCGTCACTAAGCCATCCCAATGATTTAATTCCCTCCTCCTCAACAAATCTCCAGCCCACTGAAGCTGACGGGAAGTATCCAAAACGCTTTTCTCTACCAAAACGTGAAGATCCATCAGAACGCATATTTAACTCCAACATGTATTTGCTCATGTAATTATACGTCAAACGGCCAAAATAGGACAACATAGCGTGTTCTGATCCGATATTCACCCCTTGATTGGAAATGACAGATGCAGCATTTAATGTTCTAATATCATCACTTGGAAAATACATACCATCTAAGCCTGTACGGTCATATCTCCAATTTTGGAAACTCATACCCAATACAGCACCGAAATTGTGCACATCATTCACAGATTTGTTATAAGTGAAATAACTCTCATTTCCCCACGTTAGGTTTGTTGTGCTACGAGTAGCTCCCGTATTATAACCTTCTCTATAGTCCAATATTGATGGCATAAACTCATCTTCTTTCATCGCGATGTAGTCTATG
>NZ_JAAKGQ010000059.1:0-20697 GCF_011043515.1 Sphingobacterium sp. SGL-16
GATACATCATTGGTTTGACAGAAGTCAGCAGAGGTCGGTGTGTCACGAACAAAGCATGATATTGCTTTGGTGCTGTTTGAATGATGAGGGTAGGCCCCTCGAAGTCGACGTTCAGGCGCAGGCTTCAAACCACCTTTATGTTGCTGGGTTAAAGAGATCTGGTGAGAAGCGATAAAGGAAAAGGCATAGTTAAAGATGTCAGGTATGTAATAGAGAGACGAACGAAAGTGAACCATCGATGAAGCGTCGAAAGCTGAATAGATGATATCGAAACCAGGGTCTTGACCTTGCTCTGGGACAAACGGAAGGGAAACCTGATTACTGCTTCCGTGATATCCGGCGTAAAGATGGCGTGAAGCTATTATAGGCATTTAGGCGGAACGTGAGAACGTGTCGTTTCGATGTTAAGGGAAACCCTCAAGTGGTAGCCCCACAAGAGCAAAAGTACCGATGCGAAGCACACGGGCGGAACATCTCGTAGTAGTGATGAAGTCTCTGTAATGGAGATGGAGCGAAGGGGGTGTATTATCCAGTTCTTATCACAAAGAAAACTATGGTACAAACCATAGGAGGTACAGGAATGATTAAGACAAAACCATTTATTATTTCTCAGTCCATAGTACTGGAAGCCTACCAGCGGGTACAACAAAACCGTGGTAGTGCTGGAGTAGATGGCATGAGCTTAGAGGATTTCAAAGCAGATAGCTGGAAACACCTCTATCGACTATGGAATCGGATAAGTTCTGGCAGCTATATGCCCATGCCAGTTCTACTAGTAGAAATTCCCAAGAAAGGAGGGGGGACACGTCCACTTGGAGTACCCACGATAACAGATCGCATTGCTCAAACGGTGGTCACACTGTTTCTGGAACCAAAGTTGGATAAGATATTTCATAAGGACTCTTATGGCTATCGCCCCAACAAAAGTGCAAAGGAGGCGGTTGGAACAGCTAGAGAGCGATGTTGGAAGTATGATTGGGTTCTGGATCTTGATATCAAAGGTTTCTTCGACAACATACCACACGAGCTGCTTATGAGAGCAGTTCGTAAGCACACAGATTGCCCATGGATCTTGCTGTATATTGAAAGGTGGCTTAAAACACCGGTACAGCAATCCAATGGGATTCTTACAGAGAGATCAAAAGGGACGCCTCAAGGAGCAGTTATCAGTCCGCTGCTCGCTAACCTCTTTTTACACTACTGTATGGATGAATGGTTACGAATTAACTATCCGGACTGTCCGTTTGAACGATATGCTGATGATAGTGTGATACACTGTAAAACAGAAATACAAACAGTGGAACTGAAGAAAGCATTAGAACACAGACTAAAAGCCTGTGGACTTGAACTGCATCCAGAGAAAACCAAGATCGTGTATTGTGGCAGAAAAGAACGACAGAAATCCTATCCCATAATTTCCTTCGACTTTCTAGGGTATACGTTCAAAAGACGAAAAGCTCAGACCAAACAGGGGTTGAACTTTACCAGTTTTCTTCCTGCAGTCAGCAATAAAGCTAAAGTTTCCATACGAGAAAAGATGCGGACATGGCAATTGCACAGAAGAGGAGGCAGTGACTTAGAAACGTTGTCCCGGTATATAAATCCAGTCCTCAGAGGATGGGTCAATTACTACGGAGCTTTCTACAAAACAGAGCTACACAAAGTACTTCAGCACATGAACAGGTTACTGGTAAGATGGGCTATGCGGAAATATAAAAGGCTACGGAACCGAAAAGACAGAGCCATAAAATGGATGTCAGAGATTTCCGAAAGAAGTCCGCATCTGTTTGAACACTGGTATATAGGGATAAAGTTGTCGGTTGGATAATAAGAGCCGTGTAAAGGGAGATCTTTACGCACGGTTCTGTGAGAGGTTTGGACTGAAATGTCCTTATCTACTCGACTAGTACTTTTTAATTTTTTTTAGGAAGGAAGGGCTGAACATTAAACGTCCGTTTAAACTACGGGAAGTAGGATTATCGTAAAGAAAGCAGAAAACTCCGAATGGAGAGCTGCCCTGTAAGGGATATGCTGGAAGCAGAAAAGTAGCAGGGAGCGCTGAGCGATATCTTGAAAGAAAATAGAAAACACGGAAACATAGAAGGACTACTATATCTTACCGATATAATAGTCCCAAAGACTGTTAATGTTTAATGAACCGCCGTATGCCGAACGGCACGTACGGTGGTGTGAGGGGTCAGGTAATCAAATAATGATTACCTTCCTACTCTATTTTAAGTTATACTAATAATAATTCTTTGTGTTTAAATAAAAGTTAATTACTTTCGTGTATAACTTATTATATGAAAGCCAATCTTCTGAAATTTCTCCTTTTCTTTTTTCTTGTTTTTATTTCTCCATATGCATCGGGACAGTTTTCGCAGTCTGCAGTGCCTTCTTGGGTTTTGGCACCTGATTCAAAACCCGTAAAACCAGACTTGGAGGATATCAATGATGGATACTATATCGAGTCTTATGAATACCAAGTTGACTTAGCCTCTAAAACAAGATTTTATCGCACAGCAAAAGTGATCTTCGATAATGCGGGAACAGAAAATGCTGGAAATATTTCAGTCTATTATAATCCTGAATACCAAAAAGTCATATTTCATGAGTTAGTAGTCCTTCGTAATGGTGTCCGGATAAATAAACTTAATCTTCAAAAGATTAAGCAATTATCTGTAGAGGATGATTTGACGCGTTCTATATATAATGGAATGAAATCAGCTTATATCATCATCGATGATTTACGAAATGAGGATAAAATAATCTGTTCTTATTCAGTACAAGGGTTTAATGGTGTTTTTCAAAATAAGTTTTGTGACTATTATAACCTACAGAGTTATGAACCAATAGGACAGGTTTTTGTAGCTTATATTGTCCCTGAGGATCGTCAAGTCCACTTTAAAGAATATAAAGACGCGCCTAAACCTACAATTGAAAATCGAGGAACGAATAAAGTATATACATGGGACTTAGTAGATACTAAAAAAGCTACTTATTATTATAATTCTCCGTCGTGGTATAGCAGTTATGATTATATCGAATGTTCGGAATATAAAAATTGGAAAGAAGTTTCGGATTGGATTCTCCAAATAAACCCTATAGTAACGATACAGCCCAATAATCCTTTGGGTCAATATGTCGAACGAGCCTGGAAAGAGTCGAGAGGAGAACCTTATGCTTATTTAACGAAAGTCACGGATTTTGTTCAGAATGAAATACGCTATATGGGGGTAGAAGTAGGAGAGTACTCTCATCGCGCAAATAATCCTCATCGTGTATTTGAACAGCGGTATGGGGATTGTAAGGATAAATCAGTATTGCTTGCTTCTATGTTAAAAGCAAAAGGAATAGGAGCAGATTTAGTATTGGCAAATACCTCGCACGAATACGGTTTGCGTGATCGTCTACCGTCGCCATTGCATTTTAATCATATGATCGTAGAGATAAATGTGGATGGTCGACATCAATTTATCGATCCTACGATTACTAATCAAGGAGGAAATATAAAAGAACGCTATTTGCCCTATTATGGTGATGTATTGACTTCGCGTGTACGTGATGAGCTAATTGGAGTAGGAAAGGAAGCAAATAAACGTATTAAAATTGTAGAAACTTATCAATTGGATAAGAATTATAAAGCTTTGTTAACAGTCAATACCATCTATGAAGGCGGAAGTGCAGATGAGATACGTAGCTATTTTAAAACAACTGCTAAAAATCAGGTTCAAAAATCATATTTAGATTATTATACGCGTTTATATCCTAAAACTAAGAAAAAGGAAAATATACGTTTTGAGGATGATCTTAAAAACAATGTGTTTAAGGTTTATGAGGTGTATAGTATTGAAGATATTGGTACAGTGGATAGCCAAGTTGGCAAGCGTGTGTTGCCCTTGTATGCAAATCAGTTGACCACATATATCCCAGAGCTTGAGCCAGACCATGTAGGTCCTATTTCTCTGCAATATCCTTTGAGTTTTGACTATTCTATTAAAATAGTGAATGTTGATGGAAAACCATTCGATACGGTAGCAGATAATCATTTCCAAGAAAGATCTGCCTATAGTTATGGTAAACATATTAGCACAATTGGAGATACATTAAAAATTAATTACCAATTTTCTATTCATTCTTCCTTTGTTGAAGAGAAAGATGTTGCTTTATATAATGAGGATTTCTCGAATAGAGATGATCAGTTTTACAATGGTTATTTCCTGGCGGAAGATGGCGGTGTTGAAGTAATTAGCCCTGTAGGCTCTCCTTCATTATTGTCCTATGGTATTTTACTGCTGACTTTGATTGTGGGATTGGTATTTATCATCAAATTTTATCACAAGACAGAACCAAAATATTTT
Source organism: Sphingobacterium sp. SGL-16 (assembly GCF_011043515.1). Taxonomy (NCBI): domain Bacteria; kingdom Pseudomonadati; phylum Bacteroidota; class Sphingobacteriia; order Sphingobacteriales; family Sphingobacteriaceae; genus Sphingobacterium; species Sphingobacterium sp. SGL-16. Next base: position 4,362 of record NZ_JAAKGQ010000059.1, read on the forward strand.
GTCCTCCCAGAAAATAATGGTTACGAAGAAAGTATGAATGGATGGACGAGTTTTTTAGGTTTCGGATTGGTTGCTTCATTAATTAGGTTGTTGATTAGTTTCTTTACGGATGATTCTTTGCTTAATGAAAATGTTTGGATAGTATCTACTTATCTAGGTGTCAACAGTGTGTTGTATAATACGGTTGTGGTTTGTGAAATAATTGGGAATGCATTGGTAATTTTGTCCTTTGGTTATTGTTTAGTGCTGTATTTCCAAAAAAGGGATATTTTTCCGCAGACCTTATTATTCACTTTTATATTCAATCTGGCTTTTGTTATCATTGATACCGTAGTAGCGCATTATATGTTGCCTGGACATTTTTCGTTTAATACTGTTGCTGCTGATTTATTTAGAATGATTTTGTTTTCATTAATCTGGGGAAGTTATATTCTTAAATCACAGAATGTTAAGAATGTATTTGTGAGAAAATATAGAAGTAATGAGGAAAAAGTGATTAATACTCATGACTGGGAAAATATAAAAGAGCTGGATTAATATTACGCATAAAAGCAAACAAAAATAAGAGCCATCAATTTGGATGCTCTTATTTTTGTTTGCTTGCTCTCTCATTAAGTTGCAAAGTTTTCTTCTTATAATTGATAACTGCCCCATATTTGTTAAGAATATCACCGCCAATTACGCCTACCACAGGATCTGCATTTATTTGGCTGTACGCAAAATTAATAGTAGAAAGATCCAAAACTGCGACTTCAAATTTTTTACATTCCCAATCTCCAATACGTAAATACGGCAGTATAAAAATTGCAGACTGCATTTCGTTAGTACCCAGTCCTGAGGATAAAATGCTGGTCTCAATTAGTTTTTGTTCATCAATTCCTGCTTCCAATAAGGTTGTTCTATCTAAAACAGTTTTAGAAGCGCCTGTGTCCAGCACCATTTTAAATTTTTTCTCTAATAATTCAATATGTAAAATAATGTGATAACCGTCTTGCTGCAAGGTTAGTATTTCGAATGGAATGATCTTCATGTAAAATGTATAGTAATTTATTAGCTCCTTATTAACTATTTATCTAAGCCTTATCTTAGGCTGGTCATCTTTTTATTCGATTTGTTTTTGATTGTAGTGAATGCATTAGAAATTAAAAGAATTAATCCAAAATTAGATGCACTACAATAGATAAACCATATTTGGATAATTAAGTTCAACATTCAATCCAGTATGTTCAAATAAAAAGAGGACTTTTAAAAGTCCTCTCAAATATAATAGAAAGTTTGTTAAGCCTATTAGATAATGTTGTTTTCGCTCAAGACAGCATTCATCGCTCTAACGGCAGATGCGCTAGCTTTGAATTTAGCTTTTTCCTCTTCATCTAAGGATAGAGGAACGATTTTGTCCCAACCATTCTTGTTTACAATAACAGGTACCCCTATACAAATATCACTTTCATCCAATTCTCCTTCGAGATAAACGGAAGCGGTGAAAAGTTTATTTTGATTCAATGCTATACTTTCGACCATTGCGGCTGTAGCCGCACCTGGTGCATACCAAGCTGAAGTACCTATCAAGGCTGTCAATGTAGCACCTCCAACCATTGTCTTTTGGATAATTTCTTCTTTTTCCACTTCGTCCAAAAACTCTTTAACAGGAATACTATTCCAAGTTGCTTTATTAATCAAAGGAATCATGGTTGTATCCCCATGTCCACCGATTACAATCGCATTTAAATCAGCCGGAGATGCATTCAATTTATTAGCTAATTGATATTTGAAACGCGAAGAATCCAACGCGCCTCCCATCCCAATTATTCTATTTTTCGGTAAACCCGAAGCCTTGTAAGCCAAATACGTCATAGTATCCATTGGGTTGGAGACCACAATGATGATAATGTCAGGTGAATATTTTACTAAATTATCGACTACATTTTTTACAATATTGGCATTTGTTCCAATCAATTCCTCACGTGTCATTCCTGGCTTGCGAGGAATCCCCGAAGTAATTACAGCAATAGAGGAACCTGCTGTTTGTAGATAATCATTGGTTACACCTTTTATTTTTGTATCAAAGCCCAAAAGTGCAGATGTTTGCATCATATCTTGTGCTTTACCTTCTGCAAAACCTTCTTTGATATCCAACAAAATGACTTCTTCAGCAAAATTCTTTCGAGCAATGTTGTCTGCAGTGGTAGCACCTACAGCTCCTGCGCCAATAACTGTTATTTTCATATTTCAAGGAGGATTATTTGTGTTATCTAAATATAATCATTATCAATGATTTATTGAAGAATAGGGTGAAAATAAAAATATCCTTTCTGGTTAGAAAGGATATCCGATTGCTAAGTTGAAAACGAGATTATTTCGTCTCCACTCTGAACTTTTAAAATCTATGTCTTTAATTACCCATCGATCGTTCTTTGGATAATAGGGAACGCGAACGGGGACAGCTAAATCTGTTCGCAATATCAGGAAGGTAAAATCGAAGCGTAAACCTGCTCCTGCACCAACTGCTAGCTCGGATAAAAATTCTTTTGAAAGTTTACCGCCTAATTTACCTTCATCTGTGTTTTGAAGCCAAATATTACCCGCATCAATGAACGCAGCCCAATTGAGTATACCTACACCAAAATCGACAATACGATTACGGTATTCGGTGTTTAATTCTAGTTTATAATCACCAGTCTGATCTGCGAAGAAATTTTCTTCACCTAGATTCTCTGGTAAGGCCGAACCTGGACCTACCGCTCTTGCTCGGAATGCACGAAGACCATTAGGACCTCCTGAATAAAATTGTTTTAAATAGGGTAGAGAACGTGAATTTCCATAGGAATAACTCATCCCCAACATCACGCGAGAAGCTAACTGCGCATGCGTTCCCAATTTCATGTAGTGGCGACCATCCGCTTCTATTTTGACGAATTGGCTATATTTTGTTCCAAAAAGTTCCTTTTGGTTATCGTTTTTATAACTTGCTCCCTGAATAAGACCTAAAACATTCCCTGAAAGGTTCATCCCTCCTTTGAAATAGAAGGTATGTTTCAGATTTTCCTGCATAGTATTGGTGAATGTGTAAGTATAATTAGGACCAAACGAGAATTGTGGTTCTACGATTCTACGAAGCGTAGGTACCGTATCCATTTGAGCCTTATACGCTTCGGAAATATTACGTGGCTGTACATAAATGATTTCAGCTAAGGTCAGATCGTGTTGCTTTTGTTCATTTTCTTTCCACATGTAACCATAATTCAAACTAGATGAATTTAAGGTATAAGCCGTACGACGATTTAAGAACTCGTAACCGAATTTTAAATAGGTTTTAGGAATAAAACGCCTTCCTGGAGTCCATTGGTAAGGAGATAATAGACGAGGCCAAGTGATAGTCATTTCAGCACCATAACGATAATAAGAAGAGTTCAAATTGACATTACCGCCCGTTTGAGTTTCGTATCCACCAAAAACATTCACAGATACTGTTTCAGCTCCTTTAAACGCATTGCGGAGCGTCCAAGTTATATTGGCTTCCGATCCATTATACACGGTCGCTGTCTTTGCTAACAATTCTACACGTATAGATTTCTTTGGAAGCGGTGTAAGGTGATAATATACATCTAATGTATTCGCGGAATCTGGATTAGGTTCAAAACTATTTTTGACAAATTTAAAAGCATTTAGATTGACCAAATGATTAATCGTCAAATTGTGATCATGACGATTGTATTCCTGACCTTTTTCGAAGAAAATGTGATTTGTTATTACTTTTCTTCTAAATGTATTCTGTCGGTCGATGATATAATAATTATCATCAAACAGTTCCATATACTCGGTATTTGGTCTACGGGTGTATCCTTGAGATGTCAAGGTATAATTTGGATAGATAAAAATATCACCAATTTTTTGAGGTTCTTTAGCTTGTTGTGAAGTTTCAGGTTTAATAGTGACATACATATTCACTTTGTGATCACCCACTGTACTATCTACTTCGACTAAAATATTATCTGGATTGAAATAATAATATCCTTTGTTTTTTAAGTCATTATCAATTCTATCTCGTTCATTCAAAATCACATCCAAATTATAATTCGAACCTTTTTTTAATAGGGATTCGGATCTAGTGGCGATAATATCTTGTCCAATATTAGTTGTGGAATCAATATCAAATACTACCGAATCAATACGATAAATTTTGCGTGGAATACCCGTATAGATTACCTTGGCTGTTTTACCATCAATACTTGTGTCAGAGTTGACAGTAGCGTTAAAGAATCCCAGGTTTTCCATACGGTTTCGTAAGAGATTCTCATTGTATTCTCGGTTGACATCACTTAAAAGCACAGGCTCTTCACCACGTTTTTTCAGCCAATTGCGGACAATATTATTTGTAGTATCATAGCCTCCGCCAGCATTCCAAAACATCAGCTTCCATCGCACACCTAAAGCTTTTTTATTGGGCTTAGGCATTAATAACCCTTCGAGATGTTCTTCAAAAGCTTCTTTACGTTCTGCATTCACATTGCTATCCATCTCAAGTTTTACGTCGCCTTCTACGTAAAGCTTTTCGCCTTCAGGAAGATGTTTGGTGGTGCTGCATGACATATTATACCAACATAGCATAGCCACGAAAGCCAAACTTAAGTATTTACTTTTCATTCGATCTCCTTTCCTCATCTTCATTACGTATAGCGGTATCATTTACAGACTTGATTTGTGTCGTATCCTTATTATTTTCTGTACTATCTTGATCTAACTTATTCAATTCATCTTTCTTCTGTTGTTCTTCTATTCGCTTGCGATAAGCTGGATTATGCTTCATCATGCTATCACGTATGACTAAGCGAACGCTATCTCTGTAAGCCGAATCCGTTTCCATGCGCTCAACATTAAATCTTTTACGGAAGCTGCTGTTATTTGGATCCAAATAAGCCGCTAACGCCTTTTCATTCATAAATAATTCTTTGAAACGGTTATAACTCATATTGATAATAAAACCAATACCAGTTTCTACAAATTGCCCTTGTAATGTTGCTTGATATTGATTTTTGCGGTATACCCGGGCAAAATATCGTCCATCTTTGGATAATTGATAATCCAATGATATATCACCTGCTATATTGTTCGGTTTTTCTCCCGGACGTGTTTTCCCTTCTACTTCAAAGTTGGAGCCAATAGTAATTTTAAGGCGATCGTCAAATAACATTTTTGAGAGACCAATATTTAAATCCGTTCTATTTTGAGCAGAACCCGAAAGATAATCTTGTTCTGATTGTAAGTTGAAATCCAATTCTACGCCTTTGATTAAGTCCGAAGCCAGATTATTCAATTGACTCGTCAGGAATGAACTTACTGAGCTGCGGGCAATTCCTTCAACGCCGCCACCTCCAGACAAACTTTCGAATGGATTTGCAGACATAAACCTACCCATAATGATTAAGGAGAAAACCTGTTTGTTTAGCTCTGCCGGATCATCCCGTAAGGCTACTAAGGCATTATTTACCTTAGAAACAACATCTTGAGAAACTACGGCATTATTTTCGTCCAAATCGATATCAAACGCAATTTCGGGTTTGAAAAGCTCTCCTGTAAGAATCAATTTTACATCGAAAGGAATACGTTGTTTGTAAAGATTTGAACTCTCCGTACCAATTTGGTTTGCGACCAAATCTAGCGTAGGGAAGCGCCCTTTATACAATGCGGTAATATCCAATCTGGCATCCAAAGGATCTCCATTCCATGTAATGGTACTACCTTTTTGGAAGTCAAATTCTTTCTTGATAGGTCCAAAACTAAATGAGTAATTACCATCTTCGACAGTAAAAGTCCCTGACATGGTGATTTTCTCACTCGCATCGATCGTAGTGGTTAATTCCGCCACACCTTGAATATTCAAGGCATCTTGCGAACCTTCATCAATGATGATTTTGAATTTTGCATCCCGATCGGTACTTAGGTTCAATGACAAATCCATACCAGTCAGACGTGTTGCGGTTGTCATGGAATCCAATTTTGCGAACACATTTGTACGTACAGTATCGCTTTTATCGACAAATTTGACTACCCCGTCCCGTTCTGCTATGCCAGGATTATCATTCGGAACGATGAATACGAAATCCGTGTTTTCATTAGCGGAAACATTTCCATCAATTACAGGCTTGTCTAGATTTCCGCGAATACGGATGTTTGAAGTCACATATAATTTTCCGAAGAAAAGATCATTGTCTTCACGTGTTGAGTTAACAACCGCAAAGTTGTTAGTGGTCAAATTCAGATTGAAATCAAAATCTGTATAATTTTTTGTTAAGATTGTACCATTTAGCTTCGCCTCGTTGCCTTTTCCATCTTTCAACAAAAACTGTCTGAATTGTAATCCCTGATTAGTAAAACTGATTTTTTGATTGTCCATTAAAAAATCAGCGTTCAGCATAGCAACGTTTAATCTTGCTTTATTAAAAGTCAGATCACCATTAATTTTTGGATTATCTAAATCACCTGTTATAGAAAGATCTCCAGATAAATCTCCATCCGAATTTTGTAAATAGCCTAAACTGAAGGCTTGAATGGTTTTCATTTTTAATGGTTTCAGACTTAGTGTAGCATTAAAAGAAGGTTTACCATTCAATGGAGCAAAATAATCGCCTAATAATTGTACATCATTGCCATTTTCGGTGATTCTAATATCCGCAGAATACGTGTTTTCTTTTTGATTGTGCACATTCATTAGAATGTTTCCAACAGTATCTTGACCGAAATAGAATTTGTTTATTTCCAAATCAGAAACAAAAACAGGCTTAGTATCTAATCTAGAAATTGTCGCAGCTCCGTTGATACCTCCACCAACATTCCAAGTGTCAGATTCTAAAATTTCGGATAAGGTTTCAATACGGAAATTATTAAATGTAATGTCAATAGGGGCGTTCAATGTAGAATCTTGGGATTGAATACGCAATTCCTGCCCTTTATTGCTTAATACAAAATCATGTGCACGAATACCATCTTTTCCAAAACTCAATTGATTGCTTGCTGAAGTCTGCCACGTATCATAATTCAGCATTAACCCATCTTCCAAAAGACTCAATAGGTAATTTCCTCTGTCTACCCCCATTCGAGCTCCTAAGTGATAACGATCTTTGTCTTCTTTGTCCTTAATCCAAAGTCCAAAATCTAAGTTATTTTCTACAGCTTGTCCACTGAGTACAGTATTCTTAAGTTCAATTTGGTTGACTTTTATTTTGTCAATTAGGGTAGAATAATACAGCGTACTATCTACCGTAATAATGTCCATACCTAGATTATCCACTTCTATGCCATCATAAATCACACTTGGAGCCAATAATTTGGCCATAATGGTCTTTTGTTGACTATCAAAAGTTCCATCGAGTGTGATATCACTCATTTTGGTAATATCAGGGAAAAAGTCTTTGAGGAAACGAGAATAATTCAGCGTAGCAGAAAACTCAAAATTTTGTGCATCATACTTTAATTGCTTCGGAGGTTCGTTATTTGGGTTATAATACACACGAACAACATCCTGCATAGAAGCCCCCAGTTCTGTTAATTTATATTTTCCAACCAAATGTGCACGTAAAAATTCAGAACGAAGCATAATCATATTGCGAGAAGTATCCGCACGTGCTATCAGCGATATGGTATCTAATGCATAGCGTTCGTTGTTGTACGCGATAGAAGATTGGGAGACATTTAATCGACCGTTCAAATAATTTAGATCTGCTGTTTCGAAATCTGCATCTATTTTTCCCTGATAACGGAAATTGTCATCCATGAGTTTAAGATTTTGAAGATTGACAGAATCAATCATCATATTCATTTTCACCTTTGGATAAGTGTCACGCATATTAGCGGCTAGATTGGCATTAAAACGAATATTAGGGTCTGTACTGATGATCGAACCAGCAATATCACCACTTTGCGCCATCAAATCCAGATTGATATCATGATAAGCATAACCCATCGCATCAAAACGGTTGATCGTTCCTTTGACGTCTGCAGCCATAGTTTTAGGATTCAGGCCAGTACCTTTTACTTGTGCATTGGCTGAAATTATTCCTAATACAGAATCTTGTTTCAAAAGATGACCTAAATTGAAATTGTCAATGGAAATTTGAGCATCGTAAGTCGTATCTCGTTTTCCCATATTAAGATAGCCATCTACTGAAGCATTTCCTTTTTCCGTTACTAACTTCATATTGGCATCAAATCCACTCATTCCACCTTTGAACGTTCCTGCTAAGGATATAGAATTCGGATATTCGAATTCCATATCTTTAGGCAATAACGATTTTGCTATTAAACGATTCAAATCCGCTTTGCCAGTAGTTAGTTTTTTAAGATTTAGATCAATATTTAACTTATCTGTATCTGGCAAGCCTTTGATTTTTGCGGAAGCAATGATATGCGTTTTGTCTAAAGTTCTGAATTCTATATTAGGTATATTTAGATCATCCAAACGTCCAACCACGCGACCATCAATATAGAATTTGCGGGTCATCAAAGGTTTCATCACCTCCATTTGCTCTAAATCCGGAGCAAAGTATTTGATGTCCGTCATATCGATTTGGCTTTTCTTGATGCGCGCATCAATATTGACCAATTGTGGATATTTGGATACCGCATCCAAAGAAGGATAAGTTACCTTGATGTAATCCTGAATAATAGTTTTCGGAGTCTGAACCAATAAATTCTCGATTACTGCACCAGTATTACCATATACAAAGTCACCTTTCATTTGCTTTAGATATAAGCCCGAATGATCTTTAGCTGTTAGGTTTTGTACAGAACCAGAGATAGAATCGTTAGAATAATATAAGTTCTTTAACGCCCCTGCTAGGTCTTTTATACCAATATTTCCATAATCAAAACCTTTAATTCGAGCTTGATTATTATCTCTGAAAAGAAAATTTGTTTTATCAACAGCTATTTTATCTACGGAAACTACCCAATTAACAGGAGAAGTCGAAGTGTCTTGTTTATCCTTAGGTTTGCTACTTTTATCAAAAACAACATAAGAGTCCGATTGGTCTAAAACAATATCTTTTAGTTTTACGACCTCTTTGTTTAAATCAATCTGGTCTACATTAGCTGAAAGATTTTTGATGTCAAATTTGGTCTTCATGGCTGATGAAGCATCTTCGTATTTGACAAAAATATTTTTTAGAGTGATTGTTTCGGTACCTAAATTGGGAAGGAGAGAAGTCGTTGTTACGCTTGGATCTGTGATACCAAAATCTTCGGCTTTCACATCCTTGGATTCCGTAGCAGGTGCCCATTGTTTGATGTCGGCAGACAATCCGTCAATATTGATATGTGGCAAATCAAAGGTCATGTTGTTTGCCAAATCGAAGGTTTTGACACGTGTCTCAAACTTATTTAATCGTAAGTCTGCGGACGTCCCTATCATATCGTCCGAATACACGAAGTGAATACGTTCTAAACCAATTTTATCTAGTTTGAAAATAAGAGCCGAAGTGGTGTCCGTATCCGCAACTGTGCTTTCTTTTTCCGATGAAAATGCCTTTACGATATAATCAAAATTAAAATTCCCGTCTGGAGCAGTACGTTTTATCTTGGAAGTGATGCCAGCAAGCTGTATCTCTTGCACTTCGATAGTGTTCTTCAAAATCTTGAACATATCAATGTCTACTTTGATTTTTTCACCCGCAATGAGGGTGTCTCGCGTTTGATCTTCAAAATAAACATTGTCTAAAACAAGCATTTTAGGAAAAGCGATATTGACATAGCCAATATCCACGGGGGTTCCGATCTTGGTTTCTAGGTAGTTGGATACTTTGCCAGCAATATAATTTTGAACGGCAGGTAAGCGTATTAAAAATACGACCAGTAATAATAGGGCTATTATTGAACCTATTATCCAAAGGAAAATACGTACAGCGACACGGGTAAATTTATTCAAACCTCAGTTGATCTACTTAAAATAATGTTAACACTGAATTATAAACATAAAAATACTTGAAAAGTTTACTTTTTTCTTCTCAAAGGCAAAAAAAATCCAGCCACCAGCTAAATTATTTTTAATGTTTTTCAATAGTTAATATAAGCAAAAAATAAGAGCTAGTCAATTGACTAGCTCTTATTTTTTAGAAAGCACGTTCTTCTAGGTGTTTAGGGAGGTCGATATAATCGACACCTTTTGCCCACCAATCTGGTGCAGGCTTGCCTTTTAGATAATGATCAAAATATTCCATCATACGTACTGCGTAATCTTTTTTGTTTACCTCTTTCATCAATCCGTGATTTTCGCCATTGTAAGTAAGCATTACAACAGGTTTATTCAATCGACGTAAACTGTTATAGTATTCTATACCTTGTGTATAGTCTACAGCCCCATCTTTGTCATTGTGCATGATCACTAATGGTGTGTTGACTTTTTTAATATGATAAATAGGCGAGTTGCGGACGTAAGCATCCCAATTGTCCCAATATCCTGTAGTAAGACGTCCTTGGCTGGATTCGAAAATACTTTGATTAGAAGAACCCGAGTTCCAATAAATCAAAGAGTACATGGAAATCATATTTGTCAAAGGCGCTCCCGCAACTGCAGCTTTGAAGATATCAGTTTGAGTGATTAAGAATGATGTTTGGTATCCACCCCAAGAGTGACCATGGATAGCTACATTCTTTTCATCTACAATTCCTGTTGCAATAGCAGCTTTAACGGCTGGTACAACACAAGCTACGGCAGACATTCCAGGATCATTCAATTTGTACTTTATATCTGGCATCAATACCGCGTAACCATTATTGGTATACATGGCGCGATTGAAACCACCTCCAGGATAAGCCGGTTGAGAATAATTGTTTTTCTCGTACGTCAAACGCTCATAGATATAGGTAATTGTTGGGTAAGATTTTCCTTCCTCATAATTTGCTGGAAGGTACAATGTTGCTTCTAATGTGTCTCCATGTGCAGTTACATAGCTAATCAATTTTGAGCCAGCTGACAATACACCTTTCTTGTTTTCTGGGTTATTGTTCGTCAGCTGTTTTTCTTGAGATAAAGTTTTGTCACTGGCAACAAAGATGTCAGGAGCAACATTCGACTTTTCAATGGTATAGAAAAGATTTGTACTGTTTTTAGGTTTACGGATTCCTCCAAAATTAATGTCGTCTAATTTAAGAATTTGAAGTTTATTTGAGTTGGATGCAAGCAAAGCTACTCCTTTTTGTTTTGTATCATGATTGTAAATTCCAAAATATTGATCTTTCTTTAAATCAATAAACTCATCGTCTTCATAAATATAGTTAACACCCGTAGTCATTAATTTTTTTGACTTCCAATTATCTGTCAAAGTGTTTGCAGATTTACCATCTACAGATACTTTCCACAAATCGAAATTATCAAGCAGTAATACAAATTTATTATCTGCGGTAAACCCAAAAGAACTTGTCGCAGCTTTTTCTACATTGCGATCTTCCATCATATCCACAAATGATGCAGGGATATTTTGCGTGATATTGGTTAGCGCTAAAGTTTTAGTATTCAGCACATGAAAATGACCATCCTGATGAAGTAATAATAGATCTGAATTTGGCGAGAAACGTATACTGCGTGATGCATTTAAGTATAGTTTTTTCAAGGCCAATTTCTTTTGTCCAGTTTTGATATCTACGATGTACAAATCGCCATACGTTTGACCATTCAAATTCGACTCGTATTCATAAGGTTTAAAGTCAAATCCATATCCCACGGTCTGATTTGGAGCCAGAGAAATAGATTTAACAGCACTGTCAGCAAGAGATACAAATTTATTTTCGTCTACATGCCATGCACTCATGGTCGTGTAGTTTTTATCCGTTTGTAATCTGTTTTTCTGTACAGACTGAAGACGAACATCTTGCCAGTTCCAGATGATCATATCCGGCTTTTCTAAGTCTTTTTTGTTGACTTCTGGTTTTTTAGGCGTTGATGGAGTTTTAGGTCCATTATTCGCTATTTGTGTAGAATCTTTTTGTATTGCTGCGGCATTTTCTTTTGCTGTTGAATCTTTTTCGGCTACTTTTTTAGCATCCGCTTTAGCGATATCATCTATTTTTTTCTCTGTAGATTTTGGTTCTTCCGCCTTTTCTAATTTCGCTACCCCAAAGAATATTGTTTTCAGGTCCTTGCTCCAATAGGCGTTGGCATTTTGACTAATTCCAAATCCTGCTGTAATTTGATTTTCATCCAATCCACTGTATGTAAATACATCTGCATTATGCGCTTTGAGATTTTTGATACCCAACAAGGTATAAACAGGATCTTTATACTTTTTATCTGTTTTAGATTTTAATAAAGCAAAAGCTGTACCTTCCTTATTCCAAGAAATCCTTGAAAAATTAGCTTCATCATTATGCAGCGCATTTGAAATCCCAGTGTTTAGATCCATCAAGAAAATACCATTTCCATTTTTCCCATTCGCATCGATGATATAAGCTAGATATTGTCCGCTTTTGTTGAAACTGTATTCACTTACATTTCCAAGATTATATTTTTTCTTGGTAATAAGATTATAAAGAAGCAAATCAGCTCCTTTTGGAACATCTGTCGGACGAGTTGCTCCCCCCATAGCGGGTGATGCTCCTGGATTTTGTCCTTCGAAACGTATAGCCACCCATTTGCTGTCTTGATTAGAAAAGCTAAAGCTTTGTACTTTATCGAAAGTAACTGAAGCCGTATCTTTTAATGCTACTATTTTCAGTTTCTTGCTAGATGGTCGGCGTGATTTTTCATTCGCCTTGATTTCTGAAAATTTTTGGTTTTCAAAAAAACTGAAGTATTGTGCATTTTGGTTGAAAAATATTGGGGTAGTAGCACCGCCAATCTTGTAATCGAATTTGGTAGTATCTTGTGTATGACGTAATGTCAATGTGAGATCGCCTTCCGTTGGTCCAGAGACATAGGCTAACCATTTTCCATCAGGAGAAGGTGTAGCGCCATTCATTCGAACGTATTCCCACTTTGGGACATCTTGCCATGAGAGTACTTTAGAAGCTTCTTGAGCAAAAGGTGTTAACCATGCCAGTTGACACGCGAAAAACAAAATAGATTTTTTTGTCATTTAATTTCGATAGGTTAAAATTCTTTATAAATATATTTATTTAATCTCATTACTTAATGACTGTATTAAATATGTTATAAGGATTATTTTACCTGAAAGATAAAAAGCGATGGATATGAACTTCAGACAAAAGTACTTTTTAGTTGATGCCCTATTCACTCATCTTATGAAAAGATTAAGTTTATAAAAGTTATAACTAAAATTATGGTATTTTTGTGATTCAAATAACTTTTGAATGAAAATTTGGCAAAAAAACATTGATGTAGATTCTTTTGTTGAATCGTTTACAGTTGGTAAAGATCGTGAGATGGACATGCATTTGGCAAGTGCTGATGTATTGGGATCATTGGCTCATACGCGTATGCTGAATCGCATTGGTTTGATGACAAATGAGGATTTAGCGGCTGTTCAACAAGAACTTAAAAATATATATAAAGAAATCCAGGCTGGTCAATTTCAAATTGAGGATAGCGTAGAGGACGTGCATTCTCAAGTAGAAATGATGTTGACTCAACGTATTGGAGATGCTGGTAAGAAAATCCATTCTGGTCGTTCCCGTAATGACCAAGTTTTGGTGGATTTAAAATTATATTTCCGCTCTGAAATTCACAGTATTTTCAATAATACTGAAGTGCTTTTCAATGAACTTATAAAGTTAAGTGAAAAGTACAAAAATGTGTTGATGCCAGGTTATACGCATTTACAGATTGCGATGCCATCCTCATTTGGGTTGTGGTTTGGCGCATATGCAGAGAGTTTAGTCGATGATTTGCATATGTTGAAAGCAGCTTGGTCTGTTTGTAATAAGAATCCATTGGGTTCGGCAGCTGGATATGGTTCTTCTTTCCCATTGAATCGTACGATGACTACAGAACTATTGGGATTTGAAGATTTGAACTATAATGTGGTTTACGCACAGATGGGACGTGGTAAGACAGAACGTATATTGGCTCAAGCTATGAGTTCTATTGCCGCTACATTAGCAAAATTTGCAATGGATGTAACGTTGTTTATCAACCAAAATTTTGGATTTATTTCGTTCCCAGCTCATTTAACAACAGGATCGAGCATAATGCCACACAAGAAAAATCCTGATGTATTTGAGTTGATTCGTTCACGTTGTAATAAAATTCAGGCATTGCCAACAGAAATTGCGATGATGACTACGAATCTTCCAGTAGGATATCACCGTGATTTGCAATTGTTAAAAGAAAATCTTTTCCCAGCGTTTCAGTCTTTGAACGAATGTTTGGAAATCGCTACATTTATGTTGGAGAATATTGAGATAAAGGATAGTATTTTGGATGATCCAAAATACGACTATCTGTTTTCTGTGGAAGTGGTAAACAATGAAGTATTACAAGGCATACCATTCCGCGAAGCTTATAAAAATATTGGTCTGGCTATTGAAGAAGGAACATTCCAACCTTCGAAAGAAGTGAATCACACACACGAAGGAAGCATTGGTAATCTTTGCAATGATCACATTCGACGTATGTTTACTGAAGTAAAAGCTGATTTTGGTTTTGAAAAAGTTGAAAAAGCATTACAAGAGCTAATTAAGTAATACTATAGAAATTTTATAAAAAAGGTGCTTGTAATGATGCACTGCCCCCAAAAAGTTAGACACTTTCTGGGGGTATTTTTATGGAACGAAAAGTCAAATATGATTTAACATTTAAACTTAAGTGTGTTAAATTAGTTGAGGAAAAACATCATTCAGTCACATCGGTATCTGGGCTATATGGCATTAATATTAGCCAACTTGATCGGTGGCTACAGGACTACCGACGACTAGGATTAAAGGGTTTAATTTCTAGTAAGAATAAAACTTATACTGCTGCCTTTAAGTTGCGAGTTATTCGAGCAATTGAACGCTATGGTTTAAGTTTAAGCGAAGCCAAATTTAAGTTTAACATTCCCAATGGGAGCACTATTTGTCAATGGCAAAAAAGTTTTGCTACATTTGGACTGGACGGTTTACAACCCAAACGAAAAGGCCGTCCTGTGCAAGATATGAGTACTTATAAACGCAAAGCCCGCAAATCTAATAAGCCATTGACTCGAGAAGAGGAACTATTAATAGAGAACGAAAAATTGCGTTGTGAGGTAGCATTCTTAAAAAAGTACAATGCCTTAATTCAAGCACAAGAGGAAGCGGAATCAAAACAAAAATCCAAGCCATCCAAGAATTAAGGCACGAATTTGATTTAGCATTATTGCTAAGTTATGGCAAGGTGGCACGAAGTACCTATTATTATCATGAGAAAAGTGAGCGAAAGGACAAACACCAATCACTTAAAATACTGATAAAGAGTATTTATAACAAGCATAAAGGTAGATATGGTTATAGACGTATCACCGACGAATTACGCAAGAAAGGTGATGCTGTCAACCACAAAACAGTACTTAAAATCATGAAAATGCTAGGTCTTAAAAGTCTGATACGTACCAAGAAATACAAATCATATCGAGGAGAACAAGGCAAAATAGCTCCTAATATATTAGAGCGAGCGTTTAAAGCACAAGCACCTGAGCAGAAATGGGTAACTGATGTTACGGAGTTTAAAGTAAGGGATAAGAAGTTGTATTTATCGCCCATAATGGACTTGTACAACCAGGAGATAATCAGTTACCAGTTAAGCGAGCGAGCTGATTTCAAACAGATAACAGGCATGATTCACAAGGCATTTAGAAAGTTAAAAGATGGCAGTAATTTGATTTTCCATTCCGACCAAGGATGGCAATATCAGATGAGGCAATATCAACATTTATTGAAAGAGCAGGGTATTACTCAAAGTATGTCTAGAAAGGGAAATTGCTTGGACAATGCAGTTATTGAAAACTTCTTTGGAACATTAAAATCAGAGCTGTTTTATATTCAAAAATTCAACAGCATAGCACACTTAAAAAGAGAAATTAAAGAGTAAATAAATTATTACAATAACGACAGAATTAAATCCAATTTAAACAAAATGAGTCCGGTGGAATACCGAACTCATAATTATAAATCTTTAAACTAAATTTGTCTAAATTTTGGGGTGCAGTCTACAAAATAGTTGAAAAAAAATTTTTTAAAGTAGAATAGTTGTTTGATTGTGAATTAACTTTATATTTAGGGAAAATTTTTAAGCTAAACCATTTTCTAATCCATTTATATCTATATTTTAATGTTAATCGATATATAAACCCTTAATAGACAATTTTTTTAATTAATCATAATGATATATAGTTTATAACCGTTGTTACAATAAGGTTAGGCTGTTAAATTA